>NZ_JASPFC010000014.1:0-80937 GCF_031296635.1 Actinomyces acetigenes | reverse complement strand
ATGACCTTGGGTCCCGGGGGCTGGCGCGTGATACCCGAGCCCTGAGCAATCAGCGTCGCAGCCTGACGAGTGGTGATCGTGCGGGGGCCGCTGCCGCCGCTGGCGTCAGTGGTGTCGTCCTGTGGAATGGTCATTCGCCGTCCGAGCACGCACCCCAGGGGATCATCCGGCCCTTTGCCCGGTTTGGTGTTGCAGTCCCAGTGAGGTTGCTCCTCCCACATCGACGGATCCGAGGCCGTCACAGACGGATGCTCCTGAGACGGAGACCCACCAGAATCCGGCGCACCCTCCTGAGGGACGGTCTCAGTCACCTCGCCGTAGGTCTCGCTGGCACCGTCGAGGTTTCTTGCTCCTAGTCTTGTCCCGGGAGTGTTGTCGGCCTGGCCTTCAGCTCTGAGGGAGGGGGCTGTAAGAATTAGAACCAAAACTATTGCAGCGGTAATGCTGTGTATTTTCAATTTCATTTCGAAACCGCCTCAACGGCTCCAACCATCCATCTGCCATTATTGTATCGAACTCCGAAGTTAACCTCTTGATTATTTGTTGGTTCAGAGGTGGTTGGGTTTTTTCCGTCGCCATAGTAGGAGGCCATCGCTCCGTAGTTAATGATGACCTTGACTCTGTTATAGTCATAACCTTCCAGCTTCTCGTAGTAAGTTATTCCGACAATTTCCTGGTCCCATTTGTCGGCCCATCCTCCTTTACTGTGAATGTCGTTGGCGTCGTCGATGGTGGACTTGCAGAACTTGCAGCGTTCATCGCTCATGGCGGCGAACTCGGTGGTGTTGCCGGTCATGAAGGCGTAGCGGTAGAGGTCGAGGAAGTAGCGAACACTGGAAGCTGCCCCTTCGGGGCTCTCCTCGTTCATCTGGGAGGGCTTGGCCGGTGCGGGTTCGGCCAGGGCGGCATCGCGCTTGGCGCGCAGCTCAGGGGTCAGGGCCGCTTCCCGGGAGGCGGTCGCAGAGGCGTTAGCGTCAGCAATGCCCTTCTCAGCCCGGGCAATAGCCGCCGACGCGCTGGCGCTGGCGCTCACGCTGGCCTCAGCCTTGGCGTCCTTCACCGAGCAGGCCGCCGCCCCCAGCGCCAGCACACACACCGCCACCAGGCCAGCCACACCCCGTCGACGCCCAAGACGAGCCCCGGGCCGAGAACCGGGCCGAGCCCTGCGCGACGACAGCACCACCCCACCCGGCAGCTCCGCCCCGACCTCCAGCACGACCCGCTCTCCAGGAACGCAGTGGCTTCCGGGGCCCGGGTGGGAGTAACGGTCACGTTCGGCCACGCCCGACTCCGGAGCGGTCGCCCGTCCACCTGGCTGCTCCAGCCCTCCCCTCAGAGCCACCTGCTCCGCAGGCTCGCTAGAGTCAATGAGAACCAGCCTGCCGCGACGCCTGTGCACGGTGGGGTGTCGCTTCGACACAGCGACCTTGCCAGGGCCGGATACCGGCTCCCGGGCGCCCGCAGGCTTGGGGGATCGTAGGGACGCACTCATCACGGAAGCCTCCTCGCCGCCGAAACAACTCCATACCCCGCCCGGCCAGGCAACACTGCCCGTCCAAGCGGTGTATTGACACTACCCGCACCAACGCCCCCACACCAGCCCCTCAAGACACCCTGTGGAAAACCGGCTCTTCGCGTTTGGGTGTGTAGTAAGTAGAGCTTATTGGTGTGCCTGGGGTTGGTGGGTGCGTCGTTACGCCGGGTAGGGGTCGAGGTCCCTCGATGATGGGAGCTGCTAGACAACCGTCACGAGAGACCTCGACGTGCCTGAGACTACCTTCATCGGCCCTGATCTGACGACCTTCCTGGGCCCGGCGCCCTGGGACTGACCGCGGTGGGCCAGTTCCTCACGGTGGAGTGTGCGGTGATCGAGTGCCGTATGCCGATCGGGTTCGAGGACCCCTTCTGCAAGGCCTGCGGGGCCCAGGGGCAGGCTCGTGGGACGGTGGCCCGGCGCCTGGCCCACGTGCCGGTGGGGTGGAGGCCCACGCAGCTGGTGGTACGCGTGCGGCGCTTCACCTGCACCCACTGCCGCCGGATGTGGAGACAGGACACCTCCACCTTGGCTGAGCCCAGGGCGCGGCTGACCCGCTCGGCGGTGGAGTGGGGACTGCGGGCCCTTGCCCTGGAGGCCATGTCCGTCTCCCGGGTACCAGCCGCCCTAGGGATCTCCTGGCACACCGCCAACAACGCAGTCCCGACCCGAGCCGAGCAGACCATCACCGGCAACCCTCACCGCTTCGACGGCGTGGAGGTCCTCGGCGTCGACGATTCCCCCGCGCGCTTCGCTCCCGTGCGGGAGGTACCCCCTGTGTGTGGCGCCACACCAAGCGGGGCGACAAGCACGTCAGAGTCAGACGCGCCCAGGAACAGCCCCAGCGCCCTCGTCCCGAACACCGGCGGAGGGCCTGTGCTGTAGATCGTCTCGCACAGGCCCATAACCTCACACTGAGGGATTTCTCGTGCTACTATTTATTATGGTGGCTCACTTCTTGGTTGGATTGGCTTAAGCGCCAAAGATCTCTCAAAAGCCAGCCGCCACCCTGCTTGGCGACATACCTCTTTTAAACGCCCAAACACCCTTACGAATAAGCCTCATGGTTTGCATGTTGCTGACGTGCGGGTGATTCCAGCGGGCAGCTTGCCGACGACTGTCTCTGGAAAGGTTGTCCGGACAGGTTTGGAGGACCTAATCAGTCGGTTAGACATTGGAGAGAACGACGAGTGAGTTGATGGGATATGGGAGCTGCAGCAGAGTCCGGTAGTCGCGAAATAGCAGAATTAAGGGATAGTCGCGTTCTGGCGCTTGTGCTCGTCTGCACGGTGAGTTTCATGAACGTCCTGGATATCACGGTGGTGTCGGTGGCACTGGGTGATATCGGGCAGAGTCTTGGCGCGTCGCAGAGTGAGTTGCAGTGGGTAGTGGACGCCTACACGCTGCCGTTGGGGGCGTTGCTGATGTCAGCGGCGACGTTGAGCGGAAGTCTGGGGCGACTGCGATTGTTCCGATGGGGGCTGGTCCTGTTCACGGTGGGGTCAGCCGTGTGCGCATTGGCCCCTTCGATGCTCGTACTCAACGCTTTCCGGGCTCTTCAGGCGGTCGGTGGGGCGATCTTCCTGGGCGTCGGCGTGCCGATGATCTCTGATCGCTACGCCGCCGGACGCGAGCGGGCACGAGCTACCGGGATCTACGGGCTCATCTCAGGGGTGGCTATCGCAGTGGGGCCACTGGCAGGTGGGGGCCTGGTCCTAGTCGCCGGGTGGCGCTCCATCTTTTGGATCAACGTCCCTGTGGGGGTGGTGTCCTGGCTGGCGTCGTGGTACGTGAAGGATCACGGCGCGGATCGCAGAGGTTCAGACGTGGACTGGCCCGGAACGCTGCTGGCAGTCCTTGCCGCCGGGGGCGTGACGGTCGTCCTGCTGGAGGGGTCGGCCTGGGGGTGGACTAGTGCGCGCACGCTTGGTGGCGTTGCCGTCGGACTGGCCGCGATGGGGCTGTTCATGGCCGTCGAGCGGCGCTCGGACGCACCTATGGTTCCGGGACGCCTGCTGACTGACCGGCTCTATGTGGTGAGTATCCTGACCGGCTTTGCCGTCCAGGCTGGTCTGGTGGGGCAGATGCCCTGGCTGTCGCTGTATGCGCAGAATATCTACCTGTTTTCACCCCTGCAGGCCGGACTCTGCTTCCTCCCGTTCAGTCTCTGTGCCATCGCGGGGGCGTGGCTGTTTCGTGGCGGTAATGGGCGCTGGGCGCCGTCGGCCAGGCTGCTGGGAATCCTTGTCGTCGGGTGCGCGGCGCTGATGTCATGGGTACTGTTGTACGGCTCATCGACCTGGGTGGTGCTCCTGCCGGGCCTGATCCTGGCGGGCATTGCGGTTGGCGCTGCCGGGACCGTGGTCAACGAGCTGGCGGTCGCCTCCTTCGAGGGTGATGAGGCAGGTGCGGCCTCTGGGCTGTCCGCTGCGATGAGGCAGATCGGCGTGGTGCTCGGCGTGGCTGTCTCCGGCGTGGGGTTCGGTGGTGCGAGTGAGCACGTGGTGCGTGATCAGTGGCCGGTGGGTGCGCAGGAACTTGTCAGCAGCGTGCGCTCAGGACAGGGACTGCGTACGACGGCTAGTGCTCCCGGTGCCGGGCGCAGCCTTCTTGCCGACGTCGTGCACCGTGCCACCGACTGGGGAATGGTGACCAGTTTCGCGATCGGGCTGTTCATCATGCTGATGGTGCTGGTGGTCGGTGTCCTGTGGCTACGACGAGGAGGCGTCAACATGCCGACCTCGGGGAAGAAAAATCCCCCGGCCCGAGAAACACCACGCACCCCACACCGTTGAGCGCGACATCCTCAGAATCTGCACCAGATCTGCCTGCATGACCCCGACTCTTGCCACCCGAGTCGTCCACGTCGCTGTCCGGTTCCATCCGGACGGCGACGGGTCGGTGGCGCGCTCAGGCGAAGACGACGGTGCGGTGCCCGTTGAGCAGCACCCGGTGCTCGGTGTGCCAGCGCACCGCCTGCGCCAGCACCCGGCGCTCGACGTCCTGTCCCTTGGCCTGCAGCACGGACACCGAGTCCTCATGGCCTGCCCGCGTCACGTCCTGCTCAATGATCGGCCCCTCATCGAGGTCCGCCGTCACGTAGTGCGCCGTCGCCCCAATGAGCTTGACCCCGCGCTCGTGCGCCTGGGCGTAAGGACGTGCCCCCTTGAAGGACGGCAGGAACGAGTGGTGAATGTTGATGACGCCCCCGTGCAGCCGCTCGCACAGGGCGGGGGAGAGGATCTGCATGTAGCGGGCCAGCACCACCAGCTCGACATTAAGGGAGTCCACCAGTCCCAGCAGCTCGGCCTCGGCGGCCTCCTTGGTCTCCTTGGTGACTGGGATGTGGTGGAAGGGCACCCCGTAGAACTCGGCGACGTCCCGCAGCGTCTCGTGATTGCCCACCACGCCGACGACGTCGACCGGCAGCCCCTGGCTGCGGGCCCGGAAGAGCAGGTCGGTCAGGCAGTGCCCCTCCTTGGAGACCATGATGAGGGTGCGCATCGCCCTCCCCACTTCATCGAGGCTCCACTCCATCTCGTACTCGCCGGCCAGCTCGGCCAGGTCCTTCTCCAGCTCCACTCGCGGCACGGTGGTGAGCACCTGGACCCGCATGAAGAACAGGCCCGTGGAGGAGTCCCCGAACTGCTTGGACTCGGTGATGTTCCCGCCGCGGCGCGCCAGCGTGCCGGTGACCGCGTGGACGATCCCCGGGCGGTCGGGGCAGGACAGGGACAGGACCAGGTGGGCGGCGGAGTCGGGTTGCGCCGTGGAATGAGCCATGGCCTCAGCCTAGTCGGCGCTCGCGCCACTTGACGACGGCGAGCACCAGCCAGGTGGTCACGATGAAGGGCCAGGTGTAGGTCGGCACCGGGATCGCCGTGAAAACCCGGTCCACGACGACGGTCAGCACCGACCCCACCACCGCCAGCACCCAGGCCCGCCTCCCGGGAGGCAGAAGGACGACGCCGATCGCGATCGCCGTCAGGCACGGCGAGTATCCGCCCAGACCATGCGCCGCCTGACCGGCGGGAACGAGCGCCAGCGTCGCTGCCGTCCCGACGACGCTGCCCAGCAGCGCCGCCGCCCCGACTCTCCACCCGGCGATGAACAGCCCGGCCAGGATCAGCGCCCCGCCCACCCAGGAATCGACGAGCACCACCTGGGACTCCCCGGTCAGCACCGCCTCCGGGACCAGCCACGCCGTCGCCCCACTGACCGGCGCCGGATCCGGCACCATCGGCGCATCGATCGCCCTGAGCAGAGCCGTCAGCAGGCCGGAGACGATGCAGAAAGGAGCCGTGAGCGCCGGGAGCCCGACCGGGGCGAGTGCGCGCTCCAGCGCGCGGTGGACCGCGGGGCACGCCGCCGCCCCGACCACGGTGACCAGCGTCGCCGGCCAGAAAACCCCCACAGCGGCCCAGGCCGCTGCTCCCACCAGCGCCCCGTTGTAGCCCTGGAGTCCGTCACGGACACGTAGATCCAGCATCCTGGCCGCCACCGTTGACACCGTTGTGCCGAGGACCACCTGCAAGGCCATGAGCGGTGAGTAGACGGCGACGCCGGCCACGATGAGCAAACCGGTGAGCGTCCGGGGCTGGAGGAAGATCTGCCCCACCCCGCGCCCCAGTGCGCCCACGCCGGAGGAGACGATCGACGGGACGGCCGAGGTACCCGGTCCGTCAGCCGGGCGGTGGGACTGGTGAACAGATGACTCAGGCATGAGGGGCTCCGATCGATAGAGGCATCGCGGGAGGTGCCCGCCGCCCAGGCGAGCGGGCTGTTGCTAGTACTTGCGCAGGTTGAGCCTCGGCGCGCCGAACCACCGGCCGCGCAGAAGCTCGCTGATGTCGAGCATGAGAGCGGTCAGACGGGTCGTGTCATCGCCCAGCGCCCGGGCGATGAAGCCGGGTCCCTGCACCCGCGTCACTGCCCCGCGCACGTCGTCGACCTCCAGCATCTGGGCCACCTCATTGACCAGGGCGGCATCGACCCGGGCGTCGAGCGCCGTGAAGGAGGCCAGGTGGCTGTGCCCCTCCAGGCCTCCCAGACCCGCCAGCCCGGCCTCACCGGGGACCAGGCGCAGGTTGTCGACGACGGCGCACCGCCCACCGACCCGGATGTCAGTGCGCATCCGCACGCAGTCGTAGCCGAAGGCCGAACCGTCCGGGGCCCATCCGGGGGTGAGGACCTCCAGGGACATGAAGGTCGCCGTCGGGTCCATCTCAACCAGGGTGGTCTGCCGGTAGGAGGACTCCCGGTAGGCGATGACCTGGTCGGGAACGAGCTCCAGCACGGCCCGGGGCCCCAGGTTCACCCGGGTGTCCTGGCGGACCGGGCAGGTGGGGGTGCGGTAGATCTTCGTGGCCGCCTGGGTCGTCAGCACCGCCGAGGCCCCCTGGAGGACCTCGACCTCGGTGAGATAGGAGTCGCCGTCCAGGTACCCGCCTCCGGGATTGACCACGTAGTAGGTCACCTGCCCGGTCTCATCGAGGTACAGCGGGCGGAACACCCTTAGTGCTCCCCGGTGGTATTGGTCGACGGCGATACTCCGGTCCTCGCCCCGGGCGATCCGCAGGTGCAGCTCGCCGGTGGTGCTCACGGCTCCAGGTCCGTCATGAGCACGTCGTGGTGGATCCACTCGATGACCTGCTCCAGGCCCTCGTCGGTCTTGAGGTTGGTGAAGCAGAAGGGCTTGTCACCTCGGAACACCTTGGAGTCGGCCTCCATGACCGCCAGGTCGGCGCCGACGTGAGGGGCCAGGTCCGTCTTGTTGATGACGAACAGGTCGGACTTGATCATCCCCTGACCGGCCTTGCGGGGAATCTTCTCGCCCTGGGCGACGTCAATGACGTAGATGGAGAAGTCGACCAGCTCGGGGGAGAAGGTGGCCGAGAGGTTGTCGCCTCCCGACTCCACGAACACCACCTCCAGGTCGGGGTGGCGCTCCACCAGCTCGGCGATCGCCGCCTCGTTCATGGAGGTGTCCTCACGGATGGCCGTGTGCGGGCAGCCCCCGGTCTCCAGCCCGACGATGCGGTCCACCGGCAGGACCCCCTGAGCAGCGAGGATCTTGGCGTCCTCGATCGTGTAAATGTCATTGGTGACGGCGGCCATGGAGACCTCCCGGCTCATGGCCCGGGTAATGCGCTCGATGAGCTGGGTCTTGCCCGCCCCCACCGGACCACCCACTCCGATACGGACCGGGCCGGGGTGGGAGCGGGGCGCCGACTGCCCGGGCGCATCCGCATGCTCCTGGCTGGTTGCTGCTGACATGAGAATCTCCTCAATAGCTCTTCAGGAAGGTCTTTCAGGACATGAACATGCGGGCGCGCTGGCGCTCGTGCCGCATCTGGCTGATCTCGATCCCGGGTGCGGCGGCCCCCAGATCCGTCTCGTCGAGGCCCCCGATCCGCCTGACCGCGGCGTGGACGTCGTCGCGTACCGAGGCGATGGCGCGCTGACCGGCGTCCTGCCCCAGGGGGATGGCTCGTACGGCGTTCTGCGTCAGTGAGATGACGCTGGACTGGAGGTAGGCCGCCGTGACCGCCGCCGGCGGCGCCGCCAGCGCGTAGCCGGCGATCGCCAGCACGATGGCGGGGTGGGTGCGGCAGCCCCCGGTGTCCTCGGTGTCTCCGGTGTCCATGAGCGCCGCGTATCGGCTCAGCAGCCCATCGCCGTCGGTGCCTTCCAGGGCCAGGCGGGCGATGGTGAGCAGCCGCTGCCCCATCGTCACCCCGGCCCGGCGCACCTGGATCGGCACCGCCTGAGCCACGAGGAGCGCATCGAGGTGCGCGATCGCCTCCCAGTCGTCGGCCGCCACCGCCTCGAAGGCCAGCCGCAGCCCCAGCCCCTCGGAGAAGGTCAGCTGGGTGGACACGAGCGCGCGCAGCCAGGACACGAAGGAGGCCTCACCGTCCACGACGCCCTCGCAGATGTAGGTCTCCAGCCCGAAGGAGTGGGAGAAGGCGCCCGTGGGCAGCGCGGAGTCGCACAGCTGGGCCAGCGGCAGCTGCCAGCCGGCGACCTCGCCCCACTGCGGGGTGGGGGCGTCAGTGAGTGTGTTCGGCATGACGGAAGGGGACGGGCATGGACCGCTCCATCCGCGCGTGACGCACGCCCAGGTGCTCCAGGTAGTGCTCGGCGGTGTGGTCGTACTGGATGACCATGACGCCGTCATGCCCCTCGAGGCCTGGGAAGGGCTCGTCCGGGCCGAAGAACTGGGCGGGCAGGTGCCGGTTGCCCAGGTTGTGGGCGACGACCCCCATCTCGCGCACCGTGGCGGGCGCGATGACCAGGACGTCGGTGGGCTCCAGGCGCACGACGACGATCCCGCGTTCGTTGCGAAGCAGAATGTCGCCCTCGCGCAGGTCCGGTGCGCCCGGCGCGAGCCGGATACCGAGCTCGGTGCCGTGGTCGGAGCGCACTCGTTGGATGCGTTTCGTGAGGTCGGCCAGGGGGAGGACCACGCTCTCAACGTGCACGTCCTCCAGGTCCTCGCCGGGCAGGTCGTGGATATTGCCTGAGATGGACTCGATGATCATGAAGGCTCCAGGGTTGAGGGTTCAGAAGAGGAAGTAGCGCTGGGCCATGGCCAGGACCTGGGCGGGCTCGCAGGTGACCTTCTCGCCGTCGACGGTGACCTCGTAGGTCTCGGGGTCGACGGTGAGCGCCGGAGTGGCGTCATTGAAGGCCATGTCCGCCTTCGTCAGCCGCCTGACCCCGCGGGCCGGGCAGATCTTCTTGCGCAGCCCCAGCCTCTGGGGCACTTCCGCGTCGATAGCCGCCTGGGACATGAAGGTGATCGAGTTCGACGCCGGCGCCGCCCCGTAGCCGCCGAACATGGTGCGCATGAGCGTGGGCTCGGGGGTGGGGATCGAGGCGTTGGCGTCACCCATGACCGCCGAGGCGATCTGGCCGCCCTTGAGGATCAGGGATGGCTTGACCCCGAAGAAGGCGGGGTCCCACAGCACCAGGTCGGCCCACTTGCCCACCTCCACGCTGCCCACGACCTCGGCGATCCCGTTGGTGCGGGCCGGGTTGATCGTGTACTTCGACACGTAGCGCTTGATGCGCAGGTTGTCTCCGCCCTGCGGGTCCCCGGCGAGCCTGCCGCGCGCCTTCTTCATCTGGTCGGCCACCTGCCAGGTGCGGATGACGACCTCGCCGACGCGCCCCATGGCCTGGGAGTCCGACGACGTCATCGAGAACACGCCCAGGTCGTGCAGCACGTCCTCGGCCGCGATCGTCTCCGGACGGATGCGCGAGTCGGCGAAGGCGACGTCCTCCGGGATAGCGGGGTTGAGGTGGTGGCACACCATGAGCATGTCGAGATGCTCCTCAGCGGTGTTGCGCGTGAAGGGCAGCGTCGGGTTGGTCGAGGACGGCAGGATGTTGGGGTCCTGCGCCAGGGTGATGATGTCGGGGGCGTGGCCGCCGCCGGCGCCCTCGGTGTGGAAGGTGTGGATGACCCTCCCACCGATCGCGCGGCGGGTGTCCTCGACGAAGCCGCACTCGTTGAGCGTGTCGGTGTGGATGGCGACCTGCACGTCGAACTCGTCGGCGACCTTGAGGGCCTCGTCGATGACGGCGTGCGTGGCTCCCCAGTCCTCATGGATCTTGAAGCCGACCGCGCCGGCGCGCAGCTGCTCGGCCAGAGGCTCCCGGGCCGAGGCGTGGCCCTTGCCCAGCAGGCCGATGTTCATGGGGAAGGACTCGACGGCCTGGAGCATGCGGGCCAAGTTCCACGCCCCGGGGGTGATCGTGGTGGCGTTGGTGCCGTCGGCGGGTCCTGTCCCTCCTCCGATCATGGTGGTCACTCCCGAGGCCAGGGCGGTGGCGACCTGGGTGGGGGAGATGAAGTGAATGTGGGAGTCGATGCCTCCGGCCGTCAGGATGCGGTGCTCGCCGGCGATCACCTCCGTGGAGGCGCCGATGACGATGTCGACGTCGTCCATGATGTCCGGGTTGCCCGCGGCGCCGATAGCGCTGATGACGCCGTCGCGGATGGCGACGTCGGCCTTGTAGATACCGGTGTGGTCGATGATGATCGCGTTGGTGATGACGGTGTCGGGGATGCCCTCGTCCCGCGTGCGCTGGCCGTTGTGGCCCATTCCGTCGCGGATGACCTTGCCGCCTCCGAAGACGGCCTCGTCGCCACGGTGGGTCAGGTCCCGCTCGATCTGGGCGAACAGGTCGGTGTCGGCCAGGCGGACGGCGTCCCCGGTGGTGGGGCCGTACAAGGCGGCGTGCTCCCGACGGCTGAGTTCCTTGCTCATGATGTGCTCCTGTGCTCTCAGCCCTCGACCGGGCCGTTCGTCTCGCCTGCCAGACCGAAGACTCGTCGTGCTCCCGCCAGTGCCACCAGGTGGACTGGGCGGGAGTCGCCCGGCTCGAAGCGAACCGCGGTTCCGGCCGGAATGTCGAGGCGGAAACCGCGAGCGGCCCGCCGGTCGAAGGACAGTGCGGAGTTGACCTCGGCGAAGTGGAAGTGCGAGCCGACCTGAATGGGACGGTCCCCGGTGTTGAGGACGTCGAGACTGAGGGTGGGGCGGCCCTCGTTGATGGTGATGGTGCCGCCCGCGAGCCGGTACTCTCCGGGGATCATGGCAGCCTCCTGCGAATCGGGTCGTGAACGGAGACGAGCTTGGTCCCGTCGGGGAAGGTCGCCTCCACCTGGACCGCGCGGATCATCTCGGGGACTCCCTCCATGACGTCGTCGTAGGTCAGCAGGGTGGTCCCGTAGGCCATGAGATCCGTGACTGTGCGCCCTTCGCGGGCCCCCTCGAGGATCTCAGCGGTGATGTAGGCGACTGCCTCGGGGTGATTGAGCCGGATACCCCTGTCCTTGCGTCTTCGTGCCAGGTCTGCGGCGACGACGATGAGTAGCTTCTCCTGCTCACGAGGAGTGAGGTGCATCAGGGCTCTCCCAGAGACGGTTCTCAGCGGGCGCATAGGCGCGAGCTTGTCCGCACATGACGGACGCATATAGGCAATGCCTGGCATGTTGCAGAAATATTTCCGGCCGTTGAGTGGTGTGGGGCGGGTGCTTCGGCCTGGCTGGTTTTCCGCGTCATGGCGGGGCGAGGCTGATTGTGGTTGACGTGCCATCAATCGTCGGCGACTGGCATCGATACTGAGGAAAAGAAGGGCCGGGATGCGTGCTGATGCGCATCCCGGCCCTGCGTGGGCGGTTGTGAGTGTCAGCCCTGACGGGCCTTGAGGCGGGGGTTCTTCTTGTTGATGACGTAGGTGTGGCCGCGGCGTCGGACCACCTTGGACCCCGGCTGCTTGGCCAGGGACCGGATCGAGGCACGAACCTTCATGCCGTCTCCTTTCCTTCTTCGTGTCCAGTGAGGGCGGTGAGAGATCGAGGTGAGGGGCGGTGGCGCCCCGCCTGTGCGCCTACCGCTTGCGCTTGCCGTAGCGGCGCTCGAACTTCTCCACCCGGCCGGCCGTGTCCAGGATCTTGCCCTGGCCGGTCCAGAACGGGTGCGAGGCGCTGGAGACCTCGACGTCGTAGACCGGGTAGGTGTTGCCGTCCTCCCACTCGATAGTCTCCGACGACGTCAGGGTCGAACGGGTCAGGAAGGCGAAGCCTGCGGACTTGTCGCGAAAGACGATGGGCTGGTAGCTGGGGTGGATCCCAGGGCGCATACGAGCTCCTTGGATGGGGCGAAGGTGAGAACTGACGTGGTGAACGAGTGGTAGAGGTGCGGTGAGGGGGGCGGGGTGGCTGAGGCTGCGGCGCGCCGTGGGCCCCGGCAGGGGCGGGCCCGCTGGCCCCGTCCCGCACGTCTACCAGGAGGACTTGACGATGCCCGGCAGCTCGCCGCGCAGCGCCATCTCGCGGAAGCGCACCCGGGAGGTCCCGGTGACGCGCAGGTGCCCGCGCGGGCGACCGTCCACCACGTCACGCCGACGCAGGCGAGTGGGGGAGGCGTCGCGAGGCAGCGCGTGAAGCGCCGCCATCGCCTCATCGCGCTCGGCCTGGCTCAGGTGGGGGCTGACCGAGGCTCGCTTGAGCTCGGCGCGGCGCTCGGCGTAGCGCTCCACCACCTGCTGGCGCCGCAGCTCGGCGGCGATCTTGGACTTCTTGGCCATCAGCGTGACTCCTTGTACTCCACGTGCCGGCGCACCACCGGATCGAACTTGCGCAGCACCAGCCGGTCAGGGGTGTTGCGGCGGCTCTTGCGGGTCACGTAGGTGTGGCCCG
The DNA here is from genome assembly GCF_031296635.1 of Actinomyces acetigenes. NCBI lineage: Bacteria > Bacillati > Actinomycetota > Actinomycetes > Actinomycetales > Actinomycetaceae > Actinomyces > Actinomyces acetigenes. Next base: position 68,188 of record NZ_JASPFC010000014.1, on the reverse strand, counting down.
TCCCCGCGGTGGAGACCATCTTGATGATCGGCCGCAGGTCCTTCCCCCTGGCTCCGCTCATGACAGCTTCTCCCCCCGGGCGAGCATCTGCGCCACGACGACGTCAATGCCCAGCTTGTCGATCGTGCGGATGCCCTTGGCGGACACCGTCAGGCGCACGGTGCGCCCCAGGGACGGCACCCAGTAGCGCTTGCGCTGCAGGTTGGGATCCCAGCGCCGGGGCGTGCGCTTGTGGGAGTGGGAGACGGATCGGCCGAAGACCGGCCGGGCCCCCGTGACTTGGCAGTAAGTGGTCATGACGAGCATGATATAAGAATGATTCTCAGTTTCGTCAACTCTGCTGGAGGACCTCGTGACCGATCCCTCGGATGACTTTGCCGGCAACGTCGCTGACATCCTCGGCTCCCCGGCCGACGGCCGGCACACTCTGGCCGTCATCGGCGCCGTCGACCCCGCCCTGCTGGACCTGGTCGACCTCGCCCTGGCCGGCCAGGACGCCGTCGTCATCCGCGCCGGGCTCCACTTCGGCGGCGACGAGGAGTCCGGGAGCGGCGACGCCGGCGACGACCTGGTCCGGCTCGTCAGCCACAGCTCGGCCGAGGGCTTCGACGACGAACCGGTCAGGCTCGACGTCCCCATGCCCTTCACCTGCCCCACCTGCTCCCTGCGGGAGGTCCTGGCCGCCGTCGCCCAGGACCGTGCCGTCCAGGAGCCGGGCGGCACCACGGTCATCCTCCTGCCTGCGGCCATCGAGCTCGCCCACCTCTTGCCCGGCCTGGCCGAGGAGCTTGCCGGTACCGGCGTGAGACTGGCCGGAGCCGCTCACGTCCTGGACGCCACGACCGCCCTGGACGAGCTCCTCGAGCACCGCCTGCTGAGCGCCTTCCCCGGCGACTGTCGCTGCACGGGCGCCGTCCACCTGACCAACCTCGGCTACGCCGACGTCGTCCTGGCCCTGGGGCGCGATGAGGACCCCGCCGGGGCCGACCTCATCGAGCACCTGCGCCCCCACGACGCCCTCCTGCTCCCGGGGCTCGACGCACCCCTCCTGGAGACCCTCACCACCCTCACCCACGACGTCGCCGCCTCCTTAAGCCGCATCCACCCCGCCACCACCAGCGCCTGGGGCGGCCCCGACGAGCACGGCGTGTGGACCCTCGACCTCAGCGCCACTCTGCCCTTCCACCCCGAGCGCCTGCGCTCCCTGGTCGTGGAGCTCGCCGGTCAGGGCCTGTGCGCTCGCGGCTGCTTCTGGCTGCCCAGCCGCCCCGGCCGGGTCTGCACCTGGGAGGTCGCCGGAGGCGCCGTGAGCGTCGGCGACGCCGGAACCTGGGCGGAGGTCCCGGCCGCCGTCTCCGGCACCGGCGACGACGCGGCCGGCGAGCCCCGCTGCCACCTCGTGGTCACCGGCGTCGGAGACGAGGAGATGCGCGAGCAGGTGCGCCGCGCCTTCGCCCGGATCCTCCTGCGCCCCGAGGAGATGGCCCAGGCCCTGGCCTGGATCGGCGCCGACGACGGCCTGGGCGACTGGTTCGGCCAGGCCGACCAGGAGGGCTGAGCACCCACGGTTGCGGCGCGAGCCCCGCCCCAAGGCGGCGCAGGGCGGCACTGGGCAGCACTGGGCGGTAGGGGCGGCGTGGCTGCGCCCCGGCGCGGTAGGGTGTCCCCGTCGCGACTGGCGCCGGGTGGATCACCACCGGGGAGCGGCACGAACACGACTCCGGGGTCGCCCGCCTGGGCCACGGATCGCCCACCAGTGCGCGCACAGCCGCCTGCCACGGCGCAGCGTGCGCCCCACACCTGAGGAGAGACATGACCGCGCAAGCCGTCACCCCGTCCCTGAACCAGCCGCTGGCCGAGCTCGACCCGGACATCGCCGAGGTCCTCACCGGTGAGCTCGCCCGCCAGCGCGAGACCCTGGAGATGATCGCCTCGGAGAACTTCGTTCCCCGGGCCGTCCTGGAGTGTCAGGGCTCGGTCCTGACCAACAAGTACGCGGAAGGCTACCCGGGGCGCCGCTACTACGGCGGCTGCGAGGTCGTCGACGTCGCCGAGTCCCTGGCCATCGAGCGCGCCAAGGCCGTCTTCGACGCCGAGTGGGCCAACGTCCAGCCCCACTCCGGGGCCCAGGCCAACGCCGCCGTCCTCCACGCCCTGGCCACCCCCGGCGACACCCTCCTGGGCCTGTCCCTGGCTCACGGCGGCCACCTCACCCACGGCATGAAGATCAACTTCTCCGGCAAGAACTACAACGCCACCGCCTACGGCGTGGACGAGACCACCATGCGCATCGAGATGGACCAGGTGCGCGAGGCCGCCCTGCGCGAGCGCCCCACGGTCATCATCGCCGGCTGGTCCGCCTACCCCCGCCACCTCGACTTCGCCGCCTTCCGCTCCATCGCCGACGAGGTCGGCGCCACCCTGTGGGTGGACATGGCCCACTTCGCCGGGCTTGTCGCCGCCGGCCTGCACCCCAACCCCGTCCCGCACGCCGACGTCGTGTCCACCACCGTCCACAAGACCCTGGGCGGCCCCCGCTCCGGCATGCTCCTGTCCAGCCGCGCCGAGCAGTGGGGCAAGAAGCTCAACTCCGCCGTCTTCCCCGGCCAGCAGGGCGGCCCCCTCATGCACGTCATCGCCGCCAAGGCCGTGGCCATGAAGATCGCCGGCACCGAGGAGTTCCGCGAGCGCCAGGAGCGCACCGTGCGCGGCGCCGCCATCATCGCCGAGCGCCTGGGGGCCGACGACGTTAAGGCAGCAGGTGTCAGCCTGGTCACCGGTGGCACCGATGTCCACCTGGTGCTGGTGGACCTGCGCGACTCCTCCCTGGACGGCCAGCAGGCCGAGGACCTCCTGCACACCGCCGGCATCACGGTCAACCGCAACGCCGTCCCCTTCGACCCGCGTCCTCCGCGCGTCACCTCCGGCCTGCGCATCGGCACCCCCGCCCTGGCCACCCGCGGCTTCGGTGACGCCGAGTTCACCGAGGTCGCCGACATCATCGCCGCCACCCTCGTCCACGGCGCCGCCGGCACCGCCGACGACGAGACCCTGGCGACCTTGCGCGGCCGCGTGCGCGCCCTGACCGACGCCTTCCCCCTCTACCCGGGGCTGGACCAGTGAGGGCACCCTGGAGCGGGGCGGCCCAGGTCCTGGACGGCAAGGCCACGGCCGCCGCCCTCAAGGCCGAGCTCAAGGAACGCGTCGCGGCGCTGCGCGAGCGCGGAGTCACCCCCGGCCTGGGCACGGTCCTGGTGGGGGAGGACCCCGGCAGCGTCAAGTACGTCGCCGGCAAGCACGCCGACTGCGCCGAGGTCGGCATCCTCTCCATCCGTGAGGACCTGCCGGCCACCGCCACCCAGGCGGAGGTGGCCGCTGCCGTCGACCGCCTTAACGCGGACCCCGCCTGCACCGGCTACATCGTCCAGCTCCCGCTGCCGGCGGGCGTGGACACCAACGCGATCCTGGAGCGCGTCGACCCGGACAAGGACGCCGACGGCCTGCACCCCACCAACCTGGGGCGCCTGGTGCTGCGGGCCTCGGGGCCCATCGACTCGCCCCTGCCCTGCACGCCGCGCGGCTGCATCGAGCTCATGGAGCGCCACGGCATCGACCTGGCCGGCCGCAACGTGTGCGTCGTCGGGCGCGGGGTCACGGTGGGCCGCTCCATCGGCCTGCTCCTGGGCCGCAAGGACGTCAACGCCACCGTGGACATCTGCCACACCGGCACTACGGACCTGGCCGAGCACGTGCGCCGGGCCGACGTCGTCATCTCGGCGGCCGGCAGCTCCGGCATCATCACCCCGGAGATGGTCGCCCCCGGCGCCGTCGTCCTGGACGTGGGCGTCTCGCGCGTCGTCGACCCCGTCACCGGCAAGGGCCGCATCGCCGGTGACGTCGCCGACGGCGTCGACGAGGTGGCCTCCTGGCTCTCGCCCAACCCCGGCGGCGTGGGGCCCATGACCCGCGCCCTGCTGCTGGCCAACGTGGTCGAGACCGCGGAGCGCTCGCTCTGAGAGGCGCCGCCCTCGCCTGACCGGCCGTTTAACCTTGAGGCCATGACGGACGAGTCCCACGGCGCCCACCCCTCCCATCCTGACCACCCCACCCATCCGGCTGAGTCGGCAGGCTCCACGAGCTCCTTGGAACCTGAGCCGACTCAGCCGGAGGCATGTCCTCCGGCCCCTGGGGACACGGCGCCGGTGTCGTCCTCGCCGGACGCGACCGGTTCCCAGGACTCGCAGCCGCACAGGACCGGCCTGCGACGTCGGACCCTCATCCTCGGCGCGGCCGGCGCCGGCGCCCTCATCGTGGGCGGAGCCGTCCTGGTGCGCTGCACCACGGGGCGCCGGAGCTCGCCGACGCCCACGGCCACCGACTCGCCGGCCTCGGCCGCCTACCGCCCCACCTACCACTACAGCCCCGCCACGGGGAATCTCGCCGACCCCAACGGCCTGGTCCTCTACGAGGGCGAGTACCACCTCTTCCACCAGCAGGACGGCACCTGGGGCCACGCGATCAGCCCGGACATGGTGCACTGGAAGCGACAGGGGACGGCCCTGAAGCACGACGCGCAGGGCCTGGCCATGTCCGGCAGCTGCGTCGTCGACGGAGCCAACACCTCCGGTCTGGTCACCGGCGGCGGCATGGTCGCCGTCTACACCTCCACCGAGGGCGGAGAGGCCCAGTCCCTGGCCTACTCCACCGACCAGGGGAGGAGCTGGCAGCGCTTCTCCGGCAACCCCGTCATCCCCAACGACGGGCGCAAGGACTTCCGCGACCCCAAGGTCTTCTGGCACGAGGACTCCAAGGCCTGGATCATGATCGTCTCCGCCGGGGACCACGTCTCCCTGCTGCGCTCCACCGATCTCAAGGCCTGGAGCCACGCCAGCGACTTCGGCCAGGGCATCGGCTCGCACGCCGCCGTGTGGGAGTGCCCCGACCTCTTCCCCCTGACCGACTCCAGCGACGGGCGCACCCGCTGGGTCATGACCCTCTCAGTGGGCGCCAACGAGGAGACGGCCGGCTCCACCGCCCAGTACTTCATCGGCGACTTCGACGGCTCCGTCTTCTTCCCCGAGGACCGCGACACCCGCTTCACCGACATCGGCCAGGACTTCTACGCCGCCCAGAGCTTCGAGCACGTCGAGGGCCGCCGCGTGTGGATGGCCTGGCTGGGCAACTGGAACTACCCCTACTCCCTGCCCACCGGGGACTGGCGCGGCGAGATGAGCATCCCGCGCGAGCTGTCCCTGACCACCATCGGCGGCAAGCGCACCCTCGTGCAGACACCCGTCCCCGAGCTCGACGCCCTGCGCGGGCGGGCCACCGACCTCTCCGGCCGTCAGGCCACCGACACGGTGACGGTTCTGGGCTCGGGCCGCACGGTCGAGATCGACCTGACCCTGGACGTCTCCCATGCCTCCGAGGCCTGGCTGGGACTGGCCCGCGGCACGGTCGACGGCAAGACCCAGGAGGTGCGCGTCGGCGTCGACATCTCGACCGGCACCCTCTACCTGGACCGCACCGACGGCGGGCTCACGCAGGTCGACGGCAAGGACGAGGGGGCCACCACCGACTTCGCCCTGCGCCGCCAGACGCAGTACCACCCCACCGGCTCCGCAGTGCGTCTGCACCTCTACCTGGACCGCTCCAGCCTCGAGGTCTTCGTCGACGACGGCGCCACAGTCGGCAGCCTCCTGGTCTTCACCGTCCCCTCCTGCCAGGAGATCGTCCTGGGCGCCAAGGGCACGGCCACCATCACGTCGGGCAGCCTCACCCCACTGGCCGCAGCCCTGTAGGCGCGCTGCAGGACGCTCGACGACGGATGATGACGGCGGGGCCGTCGGAACAGGTGTTCCGACGGCCCCGCCTCCTGCGCGAGCAGTGATGCCCTGAGAGCGGCGCCTACTTCAGCCGCTGCGGGCGGGTGTCACCGCCGTTGGAGCGGGCCCGGTCCGAGGGGATGTCCGCGAAGCCCCCCAAGCCGTTGGTGCCGTAGGTGCGGTCCACCGAGGTGGTGTCCCCGGAGATGGTGAGCTTCACCGTCGGGGCCAGCGAGCCTCCACGCACCGGGTTGCCGTCCTTGTTGCCGCCGATGGAGTCGATGAAGGACTCCACCAGGCCACCGGGCATGACGTAGTGCGAGTAGGACTGGAAGGTGTACGGGCTCTGGTTGAAGTCCGGTGAGTAGGGCTTACCCGGGTTGAAGTTGAGGTTAATGGGGTTGCCCAGCGCAATACCCGTGTTCTGGTTGAGCGGCTTGTAGTCGCTTCGCAGCCCGTCGCCCACGAAACCGTAGACGCCTTCGGGGCCCTGGAGCCCGTCGGCATAGGTCTCCCGGTGCGAGATCGTGAACAGGTAGTACTTGCCGTCCTGGAAGTAGATCTGTGGCCGCTCGGTCTGGTCGTTGACGCAGTTGCCGCTCAGCAGCGGAGGCAGGTACTCCCACTGGGTCATCGCCTTGTTCTTGGCCCGGGCCAGACCCACGTTAGCCAGCTGGTAGCGGCCGCCGCGCTGGTTGACCGCCTCGACCGTCTCCGCCTTGGGGTCGCCCTGCTCGTAGCCCAGATCCTCCGCGGTGCAGGTGGCCAGAGTGGTGTTCTGCCCGGCCTTGGCCGCGGCGTCGACGTACTGCTGCTCACGGACGAAGGCCGAGTTGCCCTCGAAGACCATGTACTCGGTGGGGTCCGAGGGGTTGTTCTGGTCACGGAAGGTGAAGGGGTCACGGAAGTTCACGCCCGGGTTCTGCTCGCGGGTCTGGTAGTACTTGCCGTCCGGGACGAGCAGCTGGTGCTGGGTGCGGAAACCGGTGAGCCACACGCCGTTCTCGTCAGCGTAGATGCGTCCTTCGGACTGCACGATCCGCGGGTCGTAGGGCTTGGAGGCCGTGTTGTTGCCTTCCTGAACGTAGCCCTTGTCGCCACTGCCGCCGGTGGCGGTGTTGTAGAAGGCCACCGAGGTGTAGAACATGCGGATCTTGTTGCCCTCCATGAGGCGGGCCGAACCGGACCACTCGGTCTGGGCCGTGAAGCTCTGGTCCTCGAAGATCGAGCCGGAGGCGCCGTCGGGGAAGACGTGCCCACCGTAGATCCAGCCGCCGTTGGAGCTGCTGGCGCCGTCGGCCGAGGAGGTCTGCGTACCGGCCTTGCGGTAGAAGAAGCCCAGGCGCGCGTGGGTGTGGCGGTCATCGAAGGTGTAGCCGGCGTGCCGGTCGGCCACCAGGGAGAAGGCGATCTCCCAGCCGTTGTAGGAGATCTGGTGGGCGGCCTCATCGGTCAGCGTCCAGGTGTCCCACACCCACACGTCATCGCTCGTGGCCGGGAAGCCGTTGGAGATCTCCGGCATCGTGAGCTGCTCGGGCATCGAGTTGGTGCCCGACGGCGCATTGGGGTTGGAGACCCGCTGGATCTGCATGGCGTCAGCGCGGGTCCACTTGGCGGTGTAGTTCTCCTCGACCCCGTGCGCCGCACCGGTGTGCTTGGTGGCGTTGGCCCAGCCGGGGTTGTCGGCCTTGAAGCCCTTCGCGTCCTGGGCGGCGGCCCCACCAGCGGCCTGCTGGTCGCTCTGACCCGCCTGGCCCTGCTCAGTTGGGCTCTGGCTCGCCTGCGCCTGGCCGGCAGGGGCCTGGTCGTTCTTCTGGGCCGCTCCCGCCTCGGGCGAGGCCTCGGCGGTAGCGGTAGCGGAAGGGGAGGCGCTGGGGGAGGGCGCCTCATCGGCGAGCGCGGTGGTGCCGGACCCGGCCACCAGGAGCCCAAGCGTCAGCGCCACGGCCAGTCGTCTGCGACGGGCGCGGAACGAAGTGTGTGTCACGGTCATTGTCCGTACTGTCCTTACTCATGAGGGATGAGGGTGTCAGTGCGCCGTGAGCCGATGTTCGTGATCTCCCAGGCCCAACCTTAGGAGAACCTGGAGGTGGAGGGACAGGCCTTTGGACCGCTCTGTCAATATCAGGACACTGCCACCAAAGACGTAGGCCCAGCATTCCCAGGGTTTCTTGAGGTATTCGGAACTTTGGTGACATAAACCACAGGCCAAAGTGTTATCGTCCGGTTAGTCTTGAACGCGTTCTCCGTGAGCTGTCTGGTCTCCCAGCCTGTCGGTTCAGGTGGTCGTCCGCTGCCGGGCGGCCCCGTGTCTAACGGAGATCCTGTGAATACTCTTCCCATCCGTCTGCGACGGTTATCCGCATCAACAATCGCTTTCCTGGCTGCGCTCGCCCTGAGTGCGGCCAGCCCGGCGGTGGCCGCTACAGCGCCGAATACGGCGGGGCAGTCCACCACCTCCCTGCGTGACACCTCCACGGTGAGCGCCCAGTCCCTGGCTCAGATGATCGCCGGTCCGAAGGCGACAGTCTCCAACGCATCCGTCTCCGGCAAGGACGTCCAGATCGGCACCGTCAAGGGCCTGCCCGGTGACGGCAACGCCATCACCGAGGGCGTCGCCCTGTCCACCGGCTCCCTCATCGACCCCGATCCCACCGCCGACTCCGACACCGACATCACCCGCTCCGCGGTCCTGGGACCCAACGACGCCCTGGACACCACCGGTGACTTCGGCGTCGTCGAGGACCCGGCGGGACTGGCCAAGGTGGCCGGCACCGACGTCTATGACGAGGCCGTCCTGGAGTTCGACGTCACCGCCACTAGCTCCAACATCGTCCTCTACTACAGCCTCGGCTCCGAGGAGTACGCCGGCGCCACCGAGGGCACCCCTGCCTCCTGGCAGTCGCGCGGATACAAGGACCCGCTGAGCATCCAGGTCAACGGCACCGAGTGCGCCCACGTCCCCGGCACCCAGACGGCCGTGAGCGCCGCCTCGATCAACGAGTCCTCGAACGCCGCCTACTACACGGCCAACGTCTCAGGCCACACGCCGGGGCAGATCCCCGTGGAGTTCAACGGCTACACCTCCGCCCTGCCCTGCCAGGCCTCCGTCACGCCGGGGCAGAAGGTTCACGTGCGTGTGGCCATCGCCGACGCCCAGGACGGTCAGCTCGACTCCACGGTTCTCCTGCGCACCCAGGGACTGGGCTTCACCGACAAGCCGATCACCGACCCCTGCAACGCCAAGGCCGGCACCTGTGACATCCCCGGCAACGGCAAGGGTTCCAACGGGAACGGTTCGAACAACGGCAAGGACTCCACCCCTCCGCCCGGTCAGGGCAAGCCGGGCGTGACCGACTACAGCGCCGCCTCGCCCACCGCGAGCCCCAAGAAGACTGTGGCCGGTCTGCCCCTGACCGGAACCCAGGCGCTTTTCCTGGGAGGCATCGCCCTGCTGCTCCTGGCCGGCGGCGGTGTGGCGCTCATGCTGCGTCGTCGTCGCCTGACCGGCTCTGAGGCCGGCTGACAGAGGCTGCGGCCAGCAGACGGCTGACGGGGTGGATGAGGCTCTCCTCATCCACCCCGTCGTCTGTGTCTGCGGCTCACTGCTGTTGGGCGCTCAGTCCTCCTGCCTGGAGGCGCGACGTGCCGTCAGCTCCTTGGCCAGCATCGCGCAGCCCAGGATGCACAGCGGCATGGAGGCCAGCCACAACAGGGTGCTGATGCGGGACAGCAGCGAGGTCTGAGCCAGGACGGGCAGGACGGCGGCGATGACGATGACCGCCATCCACACACCGACTCGCCGTGCACTGCGCGGTTTGCGGACGTCGTCGGGACTCATGGCCCCGATCCTCTCACCCGGTGATCTCGAACCTGCGCTCATCCAAGCAGCCGGCACGCAGGTCGGTCACGGTGAGCCGGCGCACCGAGGCCCACCTGGGGCCGTGCCGCAGCCACGCGATCAGCCGGCCCACGGCCTCCGGCTCACCCTGGGCCATGACCTCGACGTCGCCGTCGGGCAGGTTACGGACCCGCCCCACCACCCCCAGCTCCTGGGCGGTGTAGGCGCAGTGGTAGCGGAAGCCCACCCCCTGGACCGTGCCCTGGACCAGGACGTGAACGGTTCTCACAGTGCTGGCACTCAAACCGGCGTCGCTCATGGCTCTATCGTCTCAGGCCCAGGGCCGAGCACGTAGGCTTGCCGCCATGCGTATCGCCACCGTCAACGTCAATGGCATCCGGGCCGCCGCCCGCAAGGGCATGGGGGAGTGGCTCACCGCCTCAGCCCCCGACATCCTCCTGCTCCAGGAGGTCCGGGCCGACGAGCAGATCGCCGTCGACCTCCTGCCCGGCTACGAGACCGCCATCTGGCCCTGCCGCATCAAGGGGCGTGCGGGCGTGGGCGTCGCCGTGCGCGACGGCGGCCCCGCTACCCTCGGCGAGCTGCGCTACGGCGTGGCCGCCCCCGGCACCGAGGAGCCCGACGTCGACTCCGGCCGCTGGCTCGAGGCCGACCTGAGCCTCACCGGCTTCGACGGCATCGAGCGGCTCACTGTCATCTCCGCCTACCTGCACTCCGGCCAGCTGGGCACCGAGAAGATGGACCAGAAGTACGCCCACCTCGAGCTCGTTGACGCTCGCATGGCCGAGCTCCTGGCCGCCGCCCGCGACGGCGGCTCCCAGGTCGTCATGGCCGGGGACCTCAACGTGGTGCGCTCCGAGCGCGACATCAAGAACTGGAAGCCCAACCACAACAAGATCGCCGGCGTCATGGACGAGGAGATCGCCCACCTGGAGGGCTGGTTCGCCTCCGGCTGGGTGGACGCCTCGCGCCACCTCGTGGGGGACGAGGAGCAGGGGCCCTACACGTGGTGGTCCCAGCGCGGCAAGGCCTTCGACAACAACGCCGGCTGGCGGATCGACTACCAGGTCCTCACCCCCGCCCTGGCCGAGCGGGCCCACAGCGTCACTGTGGACCGGGCGCCGGACTACGCCTCGCGCTGGTCCGACCACGCCCCGCTCGTCGTCGAGTACCTCTGAGGACGCCGCTGAGAACCTGCCTCGGCGAGAGGGGCCGACACGACGCTGGCCGGGGGCTCGCACGCCGGTTCGGCTCAGGCTCGCTGCCCGCCGGCCCGCCCACCCTCATCGGGGACTTACCTATCGACCGGGGACTGCGCTGTCCTACACATGACTGGGGTGCCACCATCACCGTTTGGGGGAGAAGTACGTTCTGGTCGGACAACGCAGTTCTCGATCCGTTCTACTGACAGCTGTGCGCGCCAGCCGCTGCCGGCGGGGCGGGCGAGGACTTTCGCGTGCGGTCTGCCCGACCCCGACGGCCTCTCAGTAGCGGATCGCGTCGATCGGCCGGATGCGGGTGGCCACGATCGCCGGGATGATGCCCGCCAGTGCGCCCACGGCGGTGGCCGCGATGAGGCCGATGACGGCGGCCACCATGGGGAAGGGCGGGGTCGTGGTCACCGGGATGTCCAGGAAGGTGCCCAGTGGCGTGACACGCATTCCCACGATCGCGATCCCGATGCCGACGACGCCGGCGACCACGGTGGCCACCACCGACTCCAGCATGATGGAGAAGAAGATGCGTCGGCTCGTCGCCCCGAAGGAGCGCCGCACCCCGATCTCGTGGATGCGTTGACGCACGGTCACCAGCGAGATGTTGACCAGGCTCAGGGCCCCTAGCAGCATGACGAACACGCCGGCGGCCGTGACCACCTGGGTGAAGGTGTTCGCGCTGGAGGTGAAGCTACCGCCCTGGAGGTTGTCCTCGGCCTGGGTCGAGCCCTGACCGAAGCGCGCGTCCAGGTCCTTCTTGGCCAGGCTGGCGACCTCCTTCGCACCGTCCTGACCGGCCCAGATCTCTAGGGTGGGGGCGGGACGGGCGGCGTCCTTGGGCAGCCAGCGCTCATAGGGCGTGTTGAGAGCGAAGGCGGTCACGGGCTGGGTACACGGCAGGTCCTTGTCCCGCTCGGGGTCGCCGCTGCAGCCGATGAGGGAGAGGTCCTCCGCCTCCAGCACGCCGACGATCGTGAAGGAGGTCTGCACCGGGGAGAAGGAGGTGACGGTGACCGGCTCGGTGAGCTGCTGGATCCCCATGGCGTCGAGAAAGCCCCGGGTGACGACCATGCTCGGGGAGAGGTCGTCCTCGTCCTGGGCAGTGAACCAGCGCCCCTGGGAGATGGTCTTGTGGTGCAGGAGCCCGTAGCTCAGGCTCACGGTCTGGGTGGGCACGCTCCGAGCGCCGTCGGGGAAGGAGAATCGGACGTTGGAGGTGTAGGTCGTCGCCCAGGACTTGACGTCGTAGCGCTCGACGAAGCTGTTCATCGCCCCCGAGATCTTCGCCGCGGTCGCAGCGCTGGTCGTGGAGCCTCCGCCCGCGCCACCTGCACCGCCTACACCACCGGCACCACTTGCGCCATTCGCACCACTTGCGCCGTTCGCACCGCCTGCGCCGCCCGCACCGTTGCCGCTGCTTGAGTCTCCGCTGGTGCTCGACTCGGGTGCGTCGTCGGCCTGGAGGGCCTGGTCCAGGCCCTTGCCGGTGGGGCTGACGTTGATCGTCACCGTGCCCGGGCGGCCGGTGTACTTCTCGCTGACCTTGTTGATGGCATCGACGGAGACCTGCCCCAGGGCGATGACGAAGGTCATGGCCGCCACCGCCGCCGCCACGCCCACCAGGGACAGCAGGACCCTCAGCTTGCCGATGCGCAGCTGGGCCCAGGCCTCGACGATGGCGCCGAAGAATCCGGTGAGAATGCCGTTCATGAGGTTCCTTCGTGGCTGGTGGGCGCAGACGGGTAGGGGGATGTTGGAGGGGCGACGACCTCACCGAACTCCTCCAGGCTGCCGGCCTTGCGGCGCGTGACGGAGATCGGGGTGAGGGTGCCGTGGTCGAGCCGGTACTGGGTGTGGGCGCGGCCGGCCACAGCCAGGTCGTGCGTGATGATGATGAGGGCGGCGCCGTTGTCGGCGCACTGGCGCTCCAGGAGTGTCATGACCGAGTTGCCGGTATCGACGTCGAGGGCGCCGGTGGGCTCGTCGGCCAGGATGACGCTGGGGCGCCGGGACAGCGCCCTGGCGATAGCCACCCGCTGCTGCTCGCCTCCCGACAGGCGTGAGATGGGCGAGCCCACCTTGTCTCCCAGGCCCACGGCCTCCAGCAGCTCCGCGGCCCGCGCGCTGCGGGTCCAGAAGGCTCTGCCGGTGTCGTACAGGAGCGGGGCGGCCACGTTCTCGGTGGTGGTCAGCCCCGGGATGAGGTTGAAGGACTGGAAGACGAAGCCGAAGGTCTGCCCCCGCAGGTGGGCGCGGCGGCTCTCCCCGAGCCGGGAGGTGTCGGTACCGGAGAGCGTGTAGCGGCCCGACGTCGGCTTGTCGATGAGGCCCAGGATGTTGAGCAGGGTGGACTTACCCGTTCCCGAGCGTCCCACGATGGCCACGTGCTCACCGGGGGAGACGCTCAGGTTGACTCCCGTGAGGATCTGCAGGGGCTCGGAGTCGGGAACGGTGAAGGTGCGGGTGATCTCCCGCAGCTCCAGCAGCCCGCTCACAGGATCTCCTTGCCTTCGGAGTCGTAGCAGGCGGAGTTGTCCGGCTCGCAGGTGTCCGGCGTCCCGGTGCGGCGCGTGTCCTTGTTGGGGACGAACTGCAGGACCTGCTGGTCGGCCTTGAGGCCGGCGGTGATCTGGATGTTCGTACCGTCCGTGATCCCCAGCTTCACAGCGGTCTTGACCGCCTTGGAGGTGTCCCCGGACTCGGGTACCAGCCACACGAAGCCCGAGCCGACCTTGCCCTCCACGGCGGTGACCGGAACCATCAGTGCGTCTGAGGCGCTGCCCGCGTCAACGCTGATGGTCACCGGCATGCCGGCGAAGACCTTCTGGTCGCCGGGAACCGCGCAGCGCATCTCCACGCTGGTGCCGTCGCCGGAGGTGGTCGTCGTCGAGCCGTCCCCTCCGGTGGTCGTGGAGGTGGAGGCCTTGGTGCCGACCTTGAGGTTGTTGCACTGGAAGGGCGCCGGGCCTCCTTCCAGGGTCAGGGTCGCGGCAGTGGGGGCGTTGGTGAGCCGGTACTGCTGCGCGGCGCTGACGGTGCCGGTGGCCGAGTAGGTCGAGGGGGTGATGGTGGCCACGACGACGCCGACGCCGGTCTCCTGCTGCTTGATGACCTTGGGGTTCACGGTGCCGCTGACGGGGGCGTAGATCGTGGACCAGGTCACCTTGTCCTCGGTCGGGGTCTGGGTGACGTTGCCACTCTCATCGGTCTTGGTCACCGGAGGCTGGGACTCGGAGTGCTTGATGTAGAGCAGCGGGTCGCCGGCACTGACCTGGCTGTCCTTCTCCACGACGACGGAGTCCACCACGCCGGCCAGATCGGCCTGGACCTCGACCGTGGCGTCCTGGACGATATGCCCCTTGACCTCAACCTTGTTGGCGATGCTGCCCTTGGTCACGGTGGCGGTCTTGACATCAGCGGCGTAACCGGGAGAGATGTCAGCGGTGGTGCCGTCGCTCTGCGAGGGGAAGAAGGCGATCTTCACCAGGGCGACGGCGACGACCACCGCGATGAGGGTCTTGAGGGCGGGCCAGACGAAGCGCTTCACGGCGTCCTCCATGGAAGGCAACGGAATCAGCACCGGGAAGAAAGACCGGGATCCTGATTAATACACACAGAGACTATGGCAGGGGTAGTTGCCTGACCTCATCCTGAAGGAGGAACGCTGAAAGCCCTCTCCAACCAAGGTTGGAGAGGGCTGATCGCCATCAGGTGCGGAGGCTCAGCGGTGCGCCGGGCGGCTCAGGCGAGCCGCCCGGCCGGGGCGGCGGGAACCGCATCGAGGAAGGCCGGCGGGTTGAAGCCCTCACGTCGGTAGGCGTCGGCCACGACGGCGGCCACGTCGTGGACGGCGTCGGCGTCCACCAGGGCGATCGCCGAGCCGCCGAACCCGCCTCCGGTCATGCGCGCCCCGTGGGCGCCGGCGGCGCGGGCCGCCTCCACGGCCACGTCCAGTTCGGGGCAGGTGCACTCGTAGTCCACGCGCAGTGACTCGTGCGAGGCGTCCATGAGCCTGCCCGCCTCGGCGAGCTTCTCTCCGCGCAGGGGGCGCCCGTCCTGCAGGAGCGCCACGAGCCGGCGGGTGCGGTCGATCTCGGTGACGACGTGGCGGGTGCGCTTGACCAGCTCATCGGCGTCATCGCCGTCGGTGGCCGAGAGCTGCTCCAGGGCGCCGGGCAGGTCCTCGATCGCGATGTCCGCCAGGAGCTCCACCCCGAGGATCTCGGCGGCGCGCTCGCAGGCGGCTCGCCTGGCCCCGTACTGGCCGTCGTCCAGGGAGTGCTTGGCCTTGGTGTCGATGACCAGAAGGGCCAGGCCCTCGGCGGCCAGGTCGAAGGGCACGTGGGTCACCGAGCCGTCGCGGCAGTCCAGCTCCAGGGCGTGGCCCTCGCGGCAGCGCAGGGAGGCCGACTGGTCCATGCCGCCGGTGGGGGCCCCGGCCATCTCGTTCTCCGTGCGCACGCAGTTGGCCACCAGGCGGGCGCGCCCGGCGTCGTCGGGCTCCTGCGCAGTCCCGGCCAGGCCCAGGTGCGCGACCTCGTCAATGGCGACGGCCGCCGAGCACTCCAGGGCCGCCGAGGAGGACAGCCCACCTCCCAGGGGCACGCAGGAGACGAGGGCGGCGTCGAAGCCGGGCAGGTTCTCAAAGCCGTCGCGCTCCAGGGACCAGGCGACGCCGGCGATGTAGGAGGCCCAGTGCGCCACCTCCCCGGGGGTGCCCTTCGGGCCGATCGTGTCGAGGTCCAAGACGTCGACCTTCTCCCGGGTCTGGGGGGAGACCAGGCGCACGACGCGGTCCTCGCGGCGCCGTAGCGCCAGGTGCGCCCGGTGGGGCAGGGCGATGGGCAGGGCCAGGCCGCCGTTGTAGTCGGTGTGCTCGCCAATGATGTTGACGCGCCCGGGGGCGTACCAGACCCCGTCGGGCTCGGCCTCGAAGACCTCGCGGAACAGGGCGGTGGCGGCCTCGGCGCCCTCCTTGGGGCTCAGTGCAGGGGCGAAGACGGGAGCATCGTTGGTCATCGTGGTCTCCTGTGACGGGTTGTTGGGTGAGTGAGCGGACAGGCTGTGGAAGAGGCGGGGTCGGTGGGGGAGGTGTCAGGTGGCGATGGTCAGGCGGGTGCCGGCCTGTTGCAGGGCGTCGACGCTCTCGGCGTCGGGCTCGGTCTCGGTCACCAGGACCCCGATGTCCCGGGTGGCGCAGAAGGAGCGCAGCCCCAGCACTCCCCACTTGGAGGAGTCCAGCGTGGCCACCACCGTGCGCCCGGCGGCGACCAGCGCCTGGTTGGCGGAGGCCTCCTGCAGGTTGGGGGTCATGAGCCCGGCCTCGGGAGTGAAGCCGTGGGCGCCCAGGAAGACCCACTCCACGCGCATCGTGCGCAGCGCGTCGACCGCCACCAGCCCCACCAGGGCGTTCGACGGCGTGCGCTCACCGCCGGTGATGACCACCGTGGGGGCGTCGCGGTTCTCGGCGCGGGCGGCGTCGGCGGCGTCGAAGAGAACCTGCGCGGCGGGCAGCGAGTTCGTGATGACGGTCAGGGTGGGGAAGTACTCCAGCTCGGTCAGGGCTTGGGCGAGTGCCAATGTGGTGGTCCCGGCCGACAGCGCCAGGGAGTCCCCGGGGCGGACCATGGCGGCCGCGGCCTGGCCGATGCGGCGCTTGGCCTCCAGGTTGAGGGTCGACTTGGCGGTGAACCGCGGCTCGAGGGTGGTGGGGCCGGCCGCCACCGCCCCGCCGTGGACGCGCTCGACCAGGCCCTGGGTGACGAGCTCGGTGATGTCGCGGCGCACGGTCATCTCGGAGATCCCCAGCTCCTCGACGATGTCGGCCACCCGGACCCCGCCGGTGGCCGCGACCCGCTCCAGGATGTGCTCCTGGCGCTGACGAGCGAGCATTGGGGCCGGGCGGGGCGATCCGACGGTGGAGGCTGACAGGCCGGGTTGCATGAGGCCAGTCTGCCAGACCTCGGCGCCGAAAACGACATGTTCGCACGTTCCCGCACAGAGTCGCACAGCGAAAGGAGCGCCGCTGTTCCACCCGTTCGGTCGGTCATGGCACACTTATCCCGCTCGTGCCGCTCGCCCGGCTGGGATAACAGGGGCGTGACACGGTAATGTGTTCGAGTCACCCTCGTGGTCATGCGTTCTCCGGACGCAAGAACTCACATCAACCCGACCAGCCAGTCATCCCGTAGGAGCCCAGGAGTCATGCAGATCCCCGCACCAGACGCGCACCAGTGCGTCATCGGTGTGGCCATCGCCCTGCCCTCCCACTACGCCGCCCAGGTGCGAGCGGTGCGGGAGGCCGCCGGGGATCCTCTCGCCGAGGTCGTGCCGCCTCACATCACGCTGCTGCCGCCCACGGCCGTCGACGTCGACTCCTTCGAGGAGGTCATGCGGCACCTGCGCGACGTGGCTGCTGGGACGAGTCCCTTCGAGGTGCGTCTGGATGAGGTCGGTACCTTCCGGCCCGTCAGCCCCGTGGTCTACCTCGGTCTGCGCAGTGGTGCCGAGGAGTGCGACCGTCTTCAGGCGCGGGTGCGCGACCGTCGGGGACCCCTGGCCCGTTCACTCAGCTTCCCTTTCCACCCGCACGTGACTCTGGCTCACGAGGTCGCCGAGGACGGCCTCGACACCGCGGCGAGGAAGGGCGCGGGCCTGACCATGGACTTCACCGTCACCGAGCTTCATCTCTACCGCCATCGCGGCCGGCCCGCCGACCACAGTGGCAGCCGGTGCTCGGCTTCGGAGGAGGGCTGGGACGTGGTGGCCTCCTTCGCCTTCGGCGGCTCCCTCGCCTCCGGCGCCCCCGCTGGTAGTCAGGCTCCGGTGGTCCCGACGACTCCGGTGGTCTCGGTGTGATCGAACGCGTCAAGGCGTTGCTGGCCGCCGGGCGGCGCACACGGGTGGGCCGGGCCCTGGTCCGTTACGGCACGGCGCGCGGCGCACTCATGGCCGGAGGGATCGCCTACACCGGCATGTTCTCGGTCTTCGCCGTGCTCGCCATCGGCGTGAGCATGCTCATGGCGATGCTCGGTCAGCACCCCACCATTCGGGCTGCCGTCGTGGACTCCATCAACTCTCTGCTGCCCGGTGTCATCGACACCGGCGACGGCAAGGGGCTGGTCTCGGTCAAGCAGCTGACGCTCTCCTCGGCGCTCAACCTGGGATCAGTGCTGGCGGCCGGGGCCTTCATCTACTCCGTCATCAGCCTCATGGGCACTCTCAAGATCGCCCTGCGGGCCATGTTCGGGCTGGTCAATCCCGTCATGAGGCCGGTGATCGGGCAGCTGGCGAATATCGCGGGGTTCCTCGTCATCGTGGCCGGAGTGCTGGTGACCGCCGTCGCCTCGGTGGTGACGACGACGCTGTCGGGCAGTGTCGGTCGGACCCTGGGGCTGCCGCAGTCGTTGACCGGAACCGGGGCGTGGGTGACGACGCTCCTGCTCTCCTTCCTCATCGACACCGGTGTCCTGGCGCTGCTCATCACCATGTGCGGCATCCGCCCTCCCCGACGCGACCTGGTGCAGGGCTGCATGCTGGGCGCCTTCGCTCTGGGTGTGCTGCGCCAGGTGGGAACCGGGGCGGTCGGCTCGGTGACGCGCAACCCGCTGCTGGCCTCCTTCGCCGCCATCGCCGTCCTCATCCTGTGGCTGCACCTGACCAGCCGCGTCGTACTGCTCGTGGCGGCCTGGATGGCCAACCCGCCGCTGCCCCGCGACGTCGACCACCCCGACGAGGTCCACGCCCACGAGCGTCCCAACTACGTGACGCTCTCCGTGCCCGAGACCCTGACCTGGCCCCGCCAGTCCATCACCGGCAGCCTCGAGGCGGACCCGACGGCGCACCCCGACTACGTCCCCCCGGTGCCGATCCCGTGAGGAGTTGACTGGGTTTCTTCGTGGGTGAGATGGTTACGGCAGCCTGGCGAGTTGGCGCAGAACTTCATTGACGCGCCCCGAGAATACGGGGCATCGAGCATGAACGAGAGCGTCGTCTAGTTGTTGTCGGTTTGGATGTCCCTGCCAGTACTCCAGCTGTATTTTCACGATAGGGAGGAGGCAGGTAGGGTTGGAGTCGGCTACGAGCGTGAAGAAGTCATCAGGGTTAATGATCTCGTATACTTCATTGTCTGGGCTCGAGGTGAAATCGGAAGGGCGGTCCTGCGCGAGGATAAAGTCCGCGTTCTGAGAGGTGGCTGCCGCATGTGCGTGGTAGTCGTTTGAAAAGTCTAGCCCGCCTGGAAAGTCGCTCACGACGCTGTCCATGCATTGAGGCTTATTCACAGGGCTAGCCGACTCCAGCATCTGCGCAGGTCAGAGCGCCTTTGACGGGTGCTGTGAATAAGCCTCCTTACACCCCTTGTCTGTCAACTCGGCCGCCCGACCAGCCCTGATTGCGTCCAACAGTACCCGGTCATCGTAACCAACTAAGTACGGGAATGGACTGGTGGCAGCCCATTCCTCACTCATGAACAGCATCCGAGTGCACGGCATGGTGAGGTGAAGGGCCATTATGGCTAGCGTCAGGCCCTGGTCAACACGCACCGTCGGCTGCTCACCCGTGGCAGTGTTTCCCAGAATGTCATGACTCAGGTACGCACTGACTCAACGCTCGGGATACGCATCCCGATGATGCTGTATGAGGTTCCGAAGAGCCGCGCGTCGCCTCCCACCATCGCCTCCCGCTTCAGCGAGGTCGCGAAGGTGCCCGCCGATCCAGGAGTCCCAGCACATGTCAACGCCGAAGCCACCCTCATCAATGGGCTTCGTGGCCAGCGCGCTCTGGGGTGACAACTCAATGATCAACCACCGCTTCCAAGTTTTCCGCCCCAACCTGTCGACAGCGTTCCGAATGTCCTCCGTCACCGACCGAAATCCATCGGTGCTGAGGTGTTGCACAGTGTCAAGACGCAATCCGTCTAGGTGAAAATCGGCCAACCAACGACGAGCCGATTCAGCCATTACCATTCGCACCTGCTCATGTCCTGGCTGGTTGAAGTTCACTGATTTACCCCATGGCGTCTTCGCCTCCGTGTGAAAATACGGTGCCAGGTACTTATGGGGAGCGCCCTGAGGGCCGAGGTGGTTGTATACGACATCCAGGACGACTCCCAGCCCCACAGCGTGGCAAGCATTGACGAAACGTTGAAGTCCCATAGGTCCGCCGAACTCCGATCTCACTGTCTCAGGCAGAACGCTGTCGTAACCCCAACCGCCCCTCTCCGGCGAAACTCCAACTGGCATAATCTCCACAGCAGTCACCCCGAGGCTCCTCAGATGCTCCAAGCGCGTGGCGGCCGCTTCAAACGTCCCCTCCGGGGTGAACAGTCCGATGTGCATTTCATAGAGCATACTACCCGGAATCTTAACGCCTCCCCACTTCTCGTCGGTCCAGGGAAACGCGGCGGGATCGAAGGCCCTTGCTGGACCCGCATATCCGGTGGGGAACTACCGAGCACCGGGATCAGGAAGCAAAAGTTGTTCATCGACAAGCAAGCGATAGTCTGTGCCAAGCGGAAGCTCGGCGGTCCAGTATCCGACGTCGTCCTGGGACATCTGGACCACACCGTCACCGAGCCAGAAGCCGCTCTAGCGTCTCAACGTCGACAAAACTCGTGTGTGTCCCGAGGGTCCCACACGCCCAGGCGCCACCCACCGCGCCCGCGCGGGCGGCCTCGAAGATATCGTCGTGGTCCAAGTAGTGGCACAGAAAAGCCGCCACAAAACTGTCGCCAGCCCCGTTGCTATCCACGACCGGACGACCGGGAATAGAGATCGGGCTGATCCGCAGTGGCAACTCGTCCGACCGTCGCCACACACGGGCCCCCTCGCTCCCGGCCATCACCACCACGAACTGGGCGCGCCCTCGGGAGAAAACGTCTGCGACCACGCCGGACTCGTCCCTTAGCGCCGCGGCTGACACAAAGACGTAGTCGGCACCGTAGGCAAAGTCTTTATGATAGTCGGCAACACCATCCCAGTCATGTAGGTCGGTTGACGTCGACCGACCTGCGGCAACAGCGTCCCGCAAGGCGTACCTCGCCCAGTTCATGATTGAGACGTGCACGTGACGGGACCTCTCGATGCCCTCGCGCCACAGCGACGAATCGGGAATGAAATCGAACGGATGTCGTGGATCGTACAGGGACATGCGCTGTCCTTCCTCGGTCACCAAATTCACCGAGCGTCGCGTGCCGCTGATGTGTGTGACGAATGTTATCGGGATCCCAGCAGCTGAGTAAGCGTCCTGGATGAGCCGACCTTCAGCGTCATCTCCGATCACGTCCGCCATGGCGGAGGCGCGGCCAAGCGTGTGGACACCGAGGGCCACGCCGTTACCCGTGTGACCCACGACGGTCACGATGGGCGGAACCATCATGGAATCCACAACAGGGAGGGGCAAGGATTTCACTCGGACGATGTGATCGACTCCCACGCCGCCTACCACCAGAACATCTGTCTGAGTCATTTTCTCTCCATTTTCCTTCACGTGAGTTCAGCCCACACTGGACTGCTGGGTGTTTTTCGGACAGCGCTTGTTTGTGTTTCAGGCTGACTTCTTCAGGTCCAGGAAATCGCTTTCGGCCTCGTTCGGGGTGCGATACCCTAGAGCTGAGTGAAGACGAGTACGATTGTATCTCAGCTCGATCCATGAGGCAATGTCCTTGATCGCCTTGTCCTTCGTGGGATACACCATTCGGTGGACTCTCTCGTTCTTGAGCGTGGCGTTGAACGACTGAAGCCCAAGCGTTGTCCCAGCACACCCCCGTACGCCCCACTGACGGGAGAATGCCATAGGAGTTGAGGTGGTCCAGGAACTTCTGGGACGTGTATTGGTTCCCTCTGTCGGAGTGAAAGATCGTCACACCCTCCTCGACCGGGCATCTCCTGACCGCCATGTCAATGGCCTGGCACACCAGGGAGGTGTGCATGTGGTCGGCCATCGCGTAACCCACCACCTTCTTGGTGCAGCAGTCCAGAACTGTCGCAAGATAAACGAATCCGGTCCACGTCCTGACATAGGAGGGGCACCTCCCGCTTGCGGGGGAATGTCCCCGCACCACTTACGTCCAGGTTCGTCAGCGGCGGGAGTCCCGCCGGAGCAGGTCGGGCCGCTCGTCCAGGTCCTGGGCCGGCACGGTAGTTCGGATCTTTGCCCGCGGCCCGGCGGCCTGTAGCCCCAGGTTACGCATGATGGCGCGGATCGTGGAACCGCCGGCCCGTACACCGCGCTGCTCCAGGATCACCTGGATTCGCCGGTACCCGTAGGGCCATCGGAGTGCTCAAAAATGTCCTTAATCATCATGTCCAGCTCCTCCCTCCGAATGGCCGTCTGTGACTGGGGCCGGTCGCGCTAGGAGTAGTACCCTGATTTTGATGCCCTGGACCACCGGCACATTGAGGCTTATTCATAGGGGTGTTTAGGGTGTTTAAAAGGGGGTGTGTGTCGTTAGATAGGGTGGCGGCTTGCTCTTGAGAGAATCTTTGGTGACTAAGCCAGCTCAACCAAGAAGCAAACCGCCATGACGAATAGTAGCACGAGGATCACTCGCGATGATGTCCTGGACCTGTGCGAGGCCATTCACGCTTCCGGCCCCCTGCCGGTGTTCGGGGCGAGGGCGCTGGGGCTGTTCCTGTGTGTACGCCTGACCCTGACCTACCTGCGCCACAACCTGCCCCAGGAGCTGCTCGCCGAGGTCTACTGCGTCTGGCAGGCCACCGCCTCCCGCGTCATCGCCGCCTACACGCCCCTGATCGCCCGGGCTCTTCAGGAGCACGTGCCTACGGTGGAGGACCTGGACCCCACGGCCCAGCTGATCATCGACGGCACCCTACTTCAGTGCTGGTCCTGGAAAGACCACCCGAGCTTGACTTAAGGCAAGCACAAGACCACAGGGCTGAACGTCCAGGTCGCCTGCACCCTGTCAGGGACCCTGGCCTGGGTCTCCGACCCCCAGGACGGATGCACGCACGACGCCAAGACCCTGCGCCGCTGCGGCCTGCTCGACGCACCCGCCACCGACCTACCAGACGGAGTCTCACCACCACGCCATATCGGCGACAAGGGGTACATCGGACTGGGCATGATCACCTCGAAAAGAAAACCCCCACACCTGCCGCTCCACCCAGACGACAAGACCTACAACAAAACCGTCAACCAGATCCGCTACAAAATCGAGCAAGTCATCGCCAACATCAAAACATGGAGAGTCCTGCACACCGGCTACAGAAGACCACTAGAAACCTTCCCAGAAACCATCACAGCCACCCTCGGACTCATATTCACATACACCCCACGAATAAGCCTCATTCCTTCATGAGTTCAAGACGCCTGGATATCCTTATTCCTGGTGCGCGAGGATTGTTTCTGCGCATGTTGTAAAGCACTTCACTGAAAACGTCTTGAGTGCTGATGAGCTGGAACATCCCTGGATTCTCTTCGTGCAGAAAGAAAAGCCAGTCCATGAGGGTTTTGCTGAAGAGGATATTTGCGTCCACAAATACTATTTGCTTCTTCATGAGGTTGAAGCGTATCTGGGGCGGGGTGTTTCAGTCGTTGAAGAACTCGAAGTCGCCTTCGGCGTCGAGAGCGCGCAGCTCCTCGCACCTCTTGCGACGCTCGGACTCTCGCTGATCGCGTAGCTTCATGACTTCTGTGAGGTGGAAGCGTGTGTGTGCACCTACTTTAAAGGAATCGATCTTGCCTTCGCGGCTCCACCGCAGAAGGGTGGGGCGTGAGACGCCCAGGAGGTTGGCTGCGACTGTACTCGTCAGCTCCTCCGGCATCTGTCCGATACTGACGGAGCCGCCCTCGCCGATGATTCTCAGGGTGTGGAAGAGCATGTCTTGCAGTGATGAGGGGAGGGGGGTGTCGTGTCCGTCTGCGGATCGCAGGATGAAGGTGGCTTCACGTCGGGCTGACGCGACTCGTGCGTCATGTGCGGTCCGTGAGGGGATGGTGATCCGCTCGGTGGTGCGTGCAAGGGTGGTGGCCGTCATCGCCTGCTCCTTTCGTGGCGTGCGGTCCTTTCTGAGCGTCTACAACGTAACGCATGTTCACTTATATGTGAAAGTAGTGCTGTGGGGTGGGTGCTGATGGTTGTCAGAAGAGCGGCCTGGTTCTGCCGGAGCTCGAAGTACCAACCAGGGCGATAGCCTGTCCCGGTGACTGACACTCCTGGCAACCCTGGCAACCCCGGCGGCTCCACTCGGGTCGCACATCCCAGCGGCTCGACACCCTGCGACGGCTCAGCGCCGGCCATTCACGCCATCATCCCCGCCGGAGGCGCGGGCACCCGGCTGTGGCCGCTCAGCCGACGCAGGCGCCCCAAGTTCCTCCTCGACCTCACCGGGGCCGGCCGCAGCCTCCTGCAGGACACCGTCGAGCGCCTGGCCCCCCTGACCGCCACCACGACGGTCGTCACCGGCGTCGCCCACATCGCCGCCGTCGCCGACCAGCTCCCAGACGTCCCGCGCGACAACCTCCTGGCCGAGCCCTCCCCGCGCGACTCCATGGCGGCCATCGGCCTGGCCGCCGCCGTCATCGCCCACCGCCACGGGCGAGACGCCGTCATCGGATCCTTCGCCGCCGACCACACCGTTGCCGACCGTGCCGCCTTCGCCGACGCCGTCCGCCAGGCCGCCCGCCTGGCCGAGCAGGGATGGGTGGTCACCATCGGGATCGAGGCCACCGGCCCCTCGACCGCCTTCGGCTACATCCACGCCGGCGACCCCACCGACGTGCCCGGAGCCCCCGACGGACGCCGGGTCCTGGGCTTCACCGAGAAGCCCGACGCCGACACCGCCGCCGCCTACCTGGCCACCGGCGACTACCGCTGGAACGCAGGCATGTTCGTGGTCCGCGCCGGCGTCCTCCTGGACCACCTCGCCGAGCTCAGGCCCCAGCTGGCCCAGGGCATCGAGGCCATCGCCGCCGCCTGGGACGCCCCCGAGCGCGAGGAGGTTCTCGCTGAGCGCTGGCCCGCCCTGGAGAAGATCGCCATCGACCACGCCATCGCCGAGCCGGTGGCCGCCGCCGGGGGAGTGGCCACCGTGCCGGTCTCCATGGGCTGGAACGACGTCGGCGGCTTCGACGCCCTGACCGACCTCGTTCCGCCGCGCACCGAGGGGCCGGCCACCGGGGCCGGCGTCCTCGACGACACCAACGACACCGACGGCTCTGCCGACGACGCCGCCCCCGTTGCCCCTCGCGCAGAGATCCGGGCCCTCGACTCCGACGGCGCCCTCGTCGCCTCCACCTGCGGACGCACGGTCGTGCTCCTGGGGGTGCCGGGCACCGTCGTCGTCGACACTCCCGACGCGCTCCTGGTCACCACCCCTGAGCGCGCCCAGGACGTCAAGGGCGTCGTCGACGCCCTCAAGGCGGCCGGCCGAGAGGACCTGCTCTAGCTGAACCACTGCGCTAGGAGCCGTCTTGTCCCCTCGACTTCTGAGACACTCACGCGCTCGCGATTCCGGGATAGGGCTGGTTACCCCGAAGGTGATGGTGGGGCGCCTTGAACATCGACTCAGCAGGGTTCTAGCGGCGCAGCCCGACACCCTCACCCCAGGTCCGACTCCACTGGCCCCGGCTTGGCGCCTGCTCGGGGCCAGGAGGTCGTGGTCCGACGTCGGCTCGGGCCCGGGCCTTCTCAGAGCCGCCCTACTCCACGAGGGTCGGGATCTACTGGTCATGGGTTGTGCGTACTGCACGAAGGCCCTACCTACCTGGAGTACCCCCATCCCTCCTCCAGCAGCACCCGGGCCTCGTGCATTGCAACCAGACGACGCCGGACGCCACCCGAGCTGCTGCGAGCAGCCTCGCCGGCCCCTGTCGGCGAGGCACGCAGCGGCAATCGGGGCCGGCCGGCCGACCCTTTGAGGGGCCCGACGCCGGAAGAAGACAGTCCTCCGGCGCCGAGCCCCTCGTCGAAACCACGACGATCACGAGATCATCTGGGTGGAACAGGTGGTGTGATAATGAGAGGTTTTCACCTATCCTTAACACTCGAATGTGTCCCCCGTCGCACGTGAGAACCACGGAGGTTTCCATGAAGAAGGCCTGCTCCGCGATGACACTCGTCGCGGCCGTGGCCCTGGTCCTGGCCGCCTGCGGGACGCCGCCGACGCAGCGGCCCACCCGCAACCTGGAGGGCGCCAAGGACTTCACCGCCTGCATGCTCTCCGATGAGGGCGGATTCGACGACCACTCCTTCAACGAGTCCGGCAAGAAGGGCCTGGACCGGGCCGGCAGGGAGCTGGGAGTCAAGACCATCGCCGTGCAGTCGGAAAGCTCGGCCGACTACGCCACCAACATCTACGCGCTCATCCAGCAGAACTGCAAGCTCGTCATCGGCGTCGGCTTCAACATCGCCGCCGACCTCACCGAGTCGGCCAAGGCCAACCCCGACATCCAGTTCGCCCTCATCGACGCCTCCTTCATCGGCGCCGACGGAAAGCCCGCCACCCTGCCCAACACCAAGCCGCTGCTGTTCAAGACGGCCGAGGCCGCCTACCTGGCCGGATACGCCGCCGCCGGCACCTCCCGCACCGGGGTCGTGGGCACCTACGGCGGCAAGCCCCTGCCCACCGTCCAGATCTTCATGGACGGCTTCGCCAAAGGCGTGGCCCGCTACAACCAGGACACCGGCGCCCAGGTCCAGGTCAAGGGCTGGGACACCACCACCGGCAAGGGCGGCTCCTTCGTCGGCAACTTCACCGACGCCGCCAAAGGCCAGGCCATCACCGAGCAGTTCATCTCCCAGGGCGCGGACGTCATCATGCCGGTGGCCGGCCCCGTCGGCCAGGGCACGCTGTCCTCCGTGCGCCAGAAGAACGACGCCGGAGGCACCAACGCCGTCATCTGGGTCGACTCCGACGGCTACACCTCCACCGGCGACGGCAGCATCATCATGACCTCCGTGGTCAAGGAGATCGGCAACTCGGTCTTCGACACCGTCAAAAACGCCTCCGAGGGGAGATTCTCCTCCGAGCCCTACATCGGAACCCTCAAGAACAACGGGGTGGCCGCCGCACCCTTCCACGACTTCGACTCCCGGGTACCGGCGCCGGTCAAGGCCAGGCTCGAGGAGCTGCGAGGCCAGATCATCGACGGGACCCTCGACGTCTCCACCCCCTATGACCCCTCCTGAACGCCCGGCCGGGGCCGGCGCCCCGAGCCTCCACCGCCACCCGGAAGCGAGCCTGTTGTGAAGCTTGAGCTGCGCGGGATCACGAAGGCCTTCGGGCCGCTCGTGGCCAACGACCACATCGACTTAACCGTCGAACCCGGCCAGATACACGCCCTCCTGGGCGAGAACGGCGCGGGCAAGTCCACACTCATGAACGTCCTCTACGGCCTCCACCAGCCCGACGCCGGAGAGATCCTCATCGACGATGAGCCCGTCACCTTCTCCGGTCCGGGCGACGCCGTGGCCGCAGGCATCGGCATGGTCCACCAGCACTTCATGCTCGTGCCCGTCTTCACCGTGGCCGAGTCCGTCGCCCTGGGCTACGAGCCGGTCGGGCCGCTGGGGATCCTCAACGCCGGCGCCGCCGCGGCCAAGGTCACTGAGATCTCCCGTCGTTTCGGCTTCGACGTCGACCCCGACGCCCTCATCGAGGACCTGCCCGTGGGCGTCCAGCAGCGTGTGGAGATCATCAAGGCCCTGGCCAGGGACGCCAAGGTCCTCATCCTCGACGAGCCCACCGCCGTGCTCACCCCGCAGGAGACCGACGAGCTCATCGCCATCATGCGCGAGCTCAAGGACTCGGGCACCTCCATCGTCTTCATCACCCACAAGCTGCGCGAGATCCGCGAGGTCGCCGACACCATCACCGTCATCCGCCGCGGCCGCGTCGTCGGCACCGCCGAGCCCACCGCCTCGGCCGCCGAGCTCGCCGGCCTCATGGTCGGCCACGACGTCTCCCTGACCGTTGACAAGCCCCCGGCCGCCCCCGGGGACGACGGGCTCACCCTGGAGGGCATCAGCCTCATCGAGGACGGCACCGTCGTGCTTCAGGACATCGACCTGCACGTGCGATCCGGCGAGATCCTCGCCATTGCAGGTGTCCAGGGCAACGGTCAGACCGAGCTGAGCGAGGTCATCCTCGGGCTGCGGGCGCCCACCGCCGGCTCCATCGCCTTCGACGGCCAGGACGTCACCGGCCACACGGTGCGCCGCCGCCTGCGAGCCGGACTGGGTTTCGTACCCGAGGACCGCACCACCGACGGCATGGTCGCCGAGCTCTCCGTCGCCGAGAACATGGTCCTGGACCGCTACGACGACCCCTCCCTGGGGCGGGGCCCGTCACTGTCCCCGACGCGCGTACGCCACGCCGCCCACCGGATGCGCGAGGAGTTCGACGTGCGCGTCACCGACGTCGACGACGCCATCTCGACCCTCTCGGGAGGCAACCAGCAGAAGGCCATCCTCGCCCGCGAGCTCTCCCGGCCCCTCAAGGTCCTCGTCGCCTCCCAGCCCACCCGCGGCCTGGACGTGGGCTCCATCGAGTTCGTCCATCAGCGCATCGTCGCCGAGCGGGACACCGGCACCGCCGTCCTCATCATCTCCTCCGAGCTCGATGAGATCTACGCCCTGGCCGACCGGATCGCCGTCATGTACCGCGGACGGATCGTCGGCACCGTCCCGGCCGACACCGCCCGCGACGCCCTGGGCCTCATGATGGCCGGCACCCCCGCCGAACAGGCCCTCGACCCTCAGGAGCAGACACGATGAGCACCCCCACCACCGGCTCCAGCACCGAAGCAACCCCGAGGCCCCCGTCCGAGGACCGCCCCGGGAAACGGACCGAGAGAGGCCTGAGCGGCCAGCCGGGCAGTCGGCATGCAGGCCAGGCCGCCCTGCTGCGGCAGGTCGCCTCCTCACCGGCCGTCGTCGGGCTGCTCGCGGTCCTGACCGCCCTGATCCTCAGCTCGATCCTCATCCTCGCGGCCGACTCCGAGGTGCGCTACACCGCCACCTACCTGTTCAACCGCCCCGGCGACTTCCTCCACGCCACCGCCTCCACCCTGAGCGAGGCCTACAGCTCCCTGCTGCGCGGTGCCGTCTTCGACTGGCGCGCCACCACGGGCGTGCGCATGATCCGACCCATCACCGACACCCTGACCAACGCCACCCCGCTCATCATCGCCGGGCTCGGCATGGCGGTGGCCTTCCGTGCAGGCCTGTTCAACATCGGTGGCCAGGGGCAGATGATCCTCGGGGCGATCACGGCCTGCTATGTGGGCATCGCCTGGAACCTGCCGCCGGTGGCTCACCTGCTCGTCGCCGTCGTCGGGGCGGCCCTGGGTGGACTGGTGTGGGGCGGCATCGCCGGTGTCCTCAAGGCCCGTACCGGTGCCAACGAGGTGATCGTGACGATCATGCTCAACTCGATCGCCGCCCACCTGCTGTCCCAGGTGCTCAGTCTCAAGGTCTTCAACGGTGAGGGAGAGACCGGCAACCGCAAGTCCCTGACCGTGGCGGACACCGCCCAGTACCCCTCGCTGGCCGGCGACTCCTTCCGCCTCCACGCCGGTTTCCTCCTGGCCCTGCTGGTCGCCGTGGCCGTGTGGTGGCTCATGGAGCGCTCCCGCCTCGGCTTCCAGCTGCGGGCCACCGGACTCAACGCCGACGCCGCCCGCACCGCCGGCATGAGCGTGCCATGGGTGACGAGCCTGGTCATGATGATCTCCGGCGCCCTGTGCGGGCTGGCCGCCACCGCGCCGGTCCTGGGCACCCAGAAGAGCATGGACGAGTCGGTCGTGGGAACCATCGGCTTCGACGCCATCACGGTGGCGCTCCTGGGCCGCTCCCGCCCCCTGGGGACCGTGCTGGCCGGCCTGCTCTTCGGGGCGCTGCGCGCCGGAGGCACCGCCATGCAGGCCGCCCCGGGCACCCACATCAAGATCGTCCTGGTCCTGCAATCCACGATCGTGCTGTTCATCGCCGCGCCGCCCCTGATCCGGGCCATCTTCCGGCTCCCGGAGCGCCGAGAGCCCCTCGGCGCCACCTCCCCGTCCCCCGCCTCAGTGCCGGCCGCAGCCCCGGCCGCTCCCGCCGCGAAGGAGGCCTGAGCCATGAGCGCATCAACCGCTTCCGCCGACTCTCACGCCGCGACCGCACCGGATGCGTCCGCGCCCGCGGCGCTCGCGCCCATGGATTTGAAGATCCCGATCACCGGCGTCGTCGCGCTCCTCCTGCAGGGGCTCATGGCCCTGGGGGCCCGCGGCTCGACCACCTTCGACCTGACCGCCTCCTCCGACCTCTTCAGGCTCGGGGCCCCCGAGCTCAACGCGCGCCTGGTCATCCTCGCCGCCGCCGGGATCGTCGCGGCGGCCACCGCCGTCGCCTTCGACCGCTCCCGGCGCCGCACCAGGATCCCGACCTGGGCCGCCGCCCTCATCGGCATCGGATTCGTCCTGGCCTTCCTGGCCTGGGCCGGGGCCGGACGCAGCGGCGTCATCCCCCTGGTGACCATCCTGTCCTCCGCGCTGGGACTGAGCGTCCCCCTCGTCTACGGCTCACTGGCCGGGATCATCGGGGAGCGCTCGGGCACCATCAACATCGCCATCGAGGGCCAGCTCCTGGGCGGGGCCTTCCTGGGGGCCGTCGTCGCCTCGGCCTGCTCCAACCCCTGGGTGGGGATCCTGGCCGCACCCGTGGCCGGAGTCCTCGTGGCCCTCCTGCTGGCCCTGTTCGGACTGCGCTACCGGGTCAACCAGATCGTCGTCGGCGTCGTCCTCAACGTCCTGGTCTCCGGGCTCACCGGCTTCCTGTTCTCCACCTTCCTGTCCTCCAGCCCCAGCCTCAACCGGGCCCTGCGCCTGCCCACCCTGACGGTGCCGCTGCTGTCCCGGATCCCGATCATCGGGCCGGTCCTCTTCCGCCAGACGATCCTCGTCTACCTCATGTACGCCGCTGTGGCGGTCCTGTCCGTCATGCTCTTCCGCTCCCGGTGGGGGCTGAGGCTGCGGGCCTGCGGTGAGCACCCCAAGGCCGCCGACACCGTCGGCATCAACGTCATGCGCACCCGCGTGACCAACCTGGCCCTGGCCGGGGCGCTCGCGGGACTGGGAGGGGCCTTCTTCACCGTCGGATCGGGCCTGTCCTTCGAGAACGACATGACCGCCGGCAACGGCTACATCGCCCTGGCCGCCATGATCCTGGGCGCCTGGCGGCCCCTGGGCTCCCTGGGGGCAGCCCTACTCTTCGGCTTCGCCACCTCCGTGGCCCAGACCCTGCCGGTCATCGGCAGCTCGGTCTCACCGGACATCATCTCCATGATCCCCTACATCGTCACGATCCTGGCGGTGGCCGGATTCGTGGGCAAGGTGCGTGCTCCGGCCGCCGAGGGGGTGCCCTACCCGTGAGCAGCATCGCGCCCACCGATCTGACCGACGCCCACTGGCAAGCCCTGCACGAGCTCGCCATGGAGGCCATGACCCACGCCTACGCCCCCTACTCCCGTTTCAAGGTCGGCGCCGCCGCCCTGGCCGACGACGGTCGACTCGTCTCGGGATGCAACGTGGAGAACGCCGGCTACGGCGTCACTCTGTGCGCCGAGTGCGGCCTCGTCTCCGAGCTCACCCGCACCGGGGGAGGGCGCCTGGTCGCCTTCGCCTGCGTGGACGCCCACGGCCGGGCCCTCGCGCCGTGCGGGCGCTGCCGCCAGCTCCTGAGCGAGCACGCCGCCAACGGTATGGTGCTGGCCATGCCCTCAGGGATGATGAGCATCGACGAGGTCCTGCCCGACCGCTTCTGCGCCGACGACGTCGAACGCGTCGTCGGCCAGCAGACCTGAGGGCCGGCTGACCAGCAGCCACAGATGGAGGAGAACCCCGTGACCGTCCCCGCCACGCCGGTCGTCGAGCCCTTCGACGCCGTCGACGTCATCGCCGCCAAGCGCGACGGCGCCACCCTGAGCGACGCCCAGATCGACTGGGTCGTGGACGCCTACACCCGCGGCGCCGTCGCCGAGGAGCAGATGAGCGCCCTGGCCATGGCCATCTACCTGCGCGGCATGAGCCGGGCCGAGATCGCCCGCTGGACCGCCGCCATGATCGCCTCCGGGGAGCGCATGGACTTCTCCGGCCTGCACCGCCCCACGGCTGACAAGCACTCCACCGGGGGAGTGGGGGACAAGATCACCCTGCCGCTGGCGCCGCTCGTGGCCGTCTTCGGCGTGAGCGTCCCCCAGCTGTCCGGACGCGGGCTCGGGCACACCGGCGGGACCCTGGACAAGCTGGAGTCCATCCCCGGCTGGCGGGCCGACCTCACGGGAGAGGAGATCCTGGCGATGCTCGGCGCCGACGGTCCCGGAGCCGTCATCTGCGCCGCCGGGGCGGGCCTGGCCCCCGCCGACAAGCGCCTCTACGCCCTGCGCGACACCACCGCCACCGTCTCCTGCGTCCCCCTCATCGCCTCCTCGATCATGTCCAAGAAGATCGCCGAGGGCACCGGCGCCCTCGTCCTGGACGTCAAGGTCGGCTCGGGCGCCTTCATGAAGGAGCTCGGCCAGGCCCGCGAGCTCGCCTCCACCATGGTGGCCCTGGGCACCGACGCCGGCGTGACCACCCGCGCCCTGCTCACCGACATGTCCACCCCGCTCGGGCGCACCGCGGGC
Source organism: Actinomyces acetigenes (assembly GCF_031296635.1). Lineage (NCBI taxonomy): Bacteria > Bacillati > Actinomycetota > Actinomycetes > Actinomycetales > Actinomycetaceae > Actinomyces > Actinomyces acetigenes. Next base: position 35,661 of record NZ_JASPFC010000014.1, on the reverse strand, counting down.
AACGCCCTCGAGGTCGCCGAGTCCCTCGAGGTGCTCGCCGGCGGGGGACCGGCAGACGTCGTCGACCTCACCGTGGCCCTGGCCCTGGAGATGTGCGCCGCCGCAGGCAGACCTGTGGAGGAGGATGAGGCCCGTGCCGCCCTGGCAGACGGACGCGCCATGGACATCTGGCGCGACATGATCTCCCGCCAGGGAGGCGACCCGGACGCGCCCCTGCCCCAGGCGCCCGAGACCGAGACTGTCACCGCCCCGGCCGATGGGGTCCTGGCCACCCTGGACGCCCTCGCCGTCGGGGTGGCCGCCTGGCGCCTCGGGGCCGGGCGGGCCCGCAAGGAGGACCCGGTCCAGGCCGTCGCCGGCGTCACCATGCACGCCAAACCGGGCGACGAGGTGCGCGCCGGCCAGCCGCTGCTCACCCTGCACGCCGCCACACCCGAGCGCTTCACCCGCGCCCGGCAGGCGCTCGCCGGCGGCATCGTCATCTCTGAGGCCCGCTCCCAGGAAGCGGCCGATGCCGTGGCCCGCCGGGAGCGTGGCGTCATCCTGGAGCGCATCGGATGACCGCGCCCCGGCAGGTGGGGCCGGCCATCGTCGCCCGAGCCGTCAACTCCCGGCTGCGGGTGGGCCGCCTCACCCAGGCGGGCCAGGCCATCACCCTGACCCAGACTGACGCCACCACCTGCGGGCCCACCTGCCTCCTGGCCGCCCGCCTGCTCCTGGCGCCCGGCGAGCGCGCAGCCGTGACGAGCGACCTCGCCCAGGAGATGGCCGCCGCGCCACTCGGCCGGGAGGGCAAGCAGCTGGTCTCCGTCCTGTCCCGCCAGCAGGTGCGTCTCCAACGGGCCATGAATATCCGCGGCCTGGGGATCCTGCCCTGGCCGAAGGCACTCGGCTCCACACCCTGGTCCGTGGCCCGGCAAATGACCGAGATCGCGAGCGCCTGCACGCCGGGCAGCGGGCGCCGTCGTTACACGGTGACGTGGGTGAGCGACCACGGCCCCGCCTGGGGCAGTGAGGTCGCCTCGATCCGTGAGGCGCTGGCAGGCGGGCTCCCGGTCATCCTGGTCACCGGCGGTCCACTCGTCCTCGACGACGCCGAGAGCGAGCCCACGGCGAGGACGAGGCTGCGCGCGTCCCTGGCCCGGACCCCGGCCGTGCCCCGCCACTACGTCCTGGCCCTGCCCTGGCATGCCATCGGGCAGGACGACCCCGGTAAGGGGCGCGCGCACATCTACGAGCCCTCCAGCGGATCCGTGCGCCCCCTCGACCTGACCGCCCCGCGCGATCCGCACCGCCCCGGCCCCCGCGAGCTCGGCAACTGGCCCCGCGTCCTCGCCGTCATCGCGCCCGAGAACTGACCGCATAGAGTATTATCCTGTTTCGAGGGGTGGAAAAGGTTCTGTCGTCCTGAAGGCGGGCGCGTGTTCTCTTCTACGTTTCGGTGAGGGTGATGCCTGATGACGACTACCGGCCATGATGCGGATCTCCGGGATACTCAGCGAGCCCTGGCGATCATGATCCTCGCCGTCGGAGTACTCGGGGCGGTCGCTGTCCTGTCCGTTCCCTTCAGTATTGGCCTGTACGGTCTGCGCGGGCTGTGGATCCCTGCAGTTCTCCTCATCCCGCTCTCCTTGCAGGGGTGGGGGCTTCGCGTCCTGCGTCGGGTCGAGTCGACTTTGCCCCGATGAGGGCGACCGGGCCATGATGTCGTGACTGCCCACCAGGAAGGACCCCCATGACCACGCGCGCCCGGATCGCCCGCCTCATCGACCACACCCTCCTCAAGCCCGAGGCCACCACCGCCCAGGTCAATGCGCTCATCTCCGAGGCCGCCGCCCTGGGTACCTACAGCGTGTGCGTCTCCCCGAGCCTCCTGCCGGTGGAGGTGCCCGAGGCACTGCACGTGGCCACCGTCTGCGGCTTCCCCTCCGGTGCCCACGCCACCTCCGTCAAAGCCGCCGAGGCCGCCGACGCCCTGGCCAAGGGCGCCGAGGAGATCGACATGGTCGTCAACCTCCGCCTTGTCAAGGAGGGTGACGCCGACGCCGTCGAGGCCGACATCCGCGGCGTGCGCGAGGCCTGCCGGGGCGCCGTCCTCAAGGTCATCATCGAGTCCGCCGCTCTCACCGATGAGGAGATCGTCTCCACCTGCCGCGCCGCCGAGGCCGCCGGAGCCGACTTCGTCAAGACCTCCACCGGCTTCCACCCCGCCGGCGGAGCCTCCACCCACGCCGTCGCCCTCATGCGCGACACCGTGGGAGAGCGCCTCGGCGTCAAGGCCTCCGGCGGCATCCGCACCGCCGCCGACGCCCTGGCCATGGTCGAGGCCGGCGCCAACCGCCTGGGCCTGTCCTCCAGCACCGCCGTCCTGGAGGGGCTGGACGACTGAAGGGAACCGTGCGTCGTCGCACATCACCGCACATCACCGGCGGGCCCGGCACAGCAGCCGGGCCCGTCGCCGTCCCCGTCGGCACGAATAGGGAAGGATCGCCTCAACTTGCCAAGTTTCGGGTCCCCGAAACTATACTCGGCGCTATGAGAACCATCCCCAGTATGAGTCGCCGCAGCGTTGTGGCGCTCGCCTGCCTCGCCCTGTCCGCTCCCGCCCTGGCTGCCTGTGGTCACAGCTCGACCTCGGCCGACGCCGCGGGAACGGTCAAGGCGGTCGCCTCCACCACGCAGATCTGCGACTACATCACCCAGCTCGCCAGCGGCGACGCCTCCAGTGACCTCTCCTTCGACCGTACCGGCGCGGACGGCAAGACCCAGCACTTCGGAGCCGACGCCGCCAAGGCCAAGTCCCACCTCAAGCTCACCTGCCTGCTGGCCCCCAACGCCTCGGCGCACGAGCACGACATGACCACGGCCCAGTCCAAGGCCCTGTCCGAGGCGGATCTCTTCTTCATCTCCGGCGTCGACCTGGAGCACTTCCTGGACTCCGCCGTCGACTCCACCGGCTTCAAGGGCACCATGGTGGTGACCTCCGGGGTCGCCGGTGCCGCCGATGTCGACGACCTGGCCGCCCAGAAGAAGAAGGAGGAGGCCAAGCCCTACAAGGTCGACCGGGGCAGCGCCAAGGTCGAGGTCGCCAAGTGGCCCTTCCCACCGGAGGAGGGCGAGAGCGAACCCGAGTTCCGCTTCGACCCGCACGTGTGGACCTCGCCGAAGAACGCCATCATCCAGGTCACCAACATCGGTGCCGCCCTGGAGAAGGCCTCCCCCGAACAGGCCGGTGTCTTCCGCAGCCACGTGGACGCCTACGTCGCCAGGCTCAAGAAGCTCGACGAGTGGGCCGCCAGCTCGCTCAGCTCGGTGCCCCAGGACAAGCGGGTCCTGTTCACCAGCCACGACGCCTTCGGCTACTTCAGCAAGGAGTTCGGCGTGAAGTTCGAGGGCGCCGCCCTGTCCGACTTCAACGCCCAGCAGGACGCCACCGCCGACAAGATCAAGGAGACCGCCGACAAGGTCAAGGCCTCCGGGGCCGTGGCCATCTTCGCTGAGAACTCCAACAACCCCAAGTCCGTCCAGAAGGTCGCCGAGGTCGCCGGCGTCAAGGCGGTCATCGGCGACGAGGCCCTCTACGGTGACTCCCTGGGGACCCCCGGATCCGACGGCGAGACCTACATCGGCTCCATCCTCCACAACGTCTCCAACCTCACCAAGGCCTGGGGCGGCAAGGTCACCGAGATCCCCGCCGACCTCGCCCAGTGGACCCCCAAGGCCTCTGACGTCAAGTGAGGAACCGTATGACAGACCCCCGTGATCGCGCTTCCGGGCAGACCACCCCATCCACTACCGCCGAACCGGTCGTCACCCTGGAGGACGCCTCCTTCTCCTACGGCTCCTCCACCGTGCTCACCGGCGTCAGTGGTCGGGTCCCGGCCGGGCAGGCCCTCGCACTCGTGGGCCCCAACGGCTCGGGCAAGACGACACTCATGCGGGCGCTGCTCGGCATGGTGACCGTCAGCAGGGGCCGGGTGCGTGTCAACGGGGCGGCACCGGGCAGAGCGCCACGGGGGTCCGTCGGATACGTTCCTCAGCTCAGCGACCTCGACCCCACTTTTCCCGCCACCGTGCGGGAGGTGGTTCAGATGGGCATGTACTCCCAGCTCGGCATCCTGCGGCGCCCCGGCGCCGAGGTCCGTCGTCGGGCGCTGGAGGCCCTCGAGAGCGTGGGCCTGGCCGACCGCGCCGACAGGCGCTTCGGCACCCTGTCCGGCGGCCAGCAGCAGCGCGTCCTCGTGGCGCGCTGCGTGGCCGCCCGGCCCCGCCTCATCCTCCTCGATGAGCCCTTCAACGGCCTGGACCAGCCCAACCGCGATGCCCTGCTGTCCATCATCGCCGACCTCAAGGAGCAGGGCATCTCTCTGATCATCTCCACCCACGACCTCGTCCTGGCCCAGGAGACCTGCGAGCAGGTGGCCCTCCTGGCCGGACGGCAGATCGCCTTCGGCCCGCGCGACGAGGTGCTCGTGGCCCGTTACATCGACGAGGCCTACGGCGGCCACGGCACCACCCGGCTGCTGGGGCTGCGCTCGGGCCCGGGCACGCAGGAGCTGTCATGAGTGACGCGATGACGCTCTTCAGCCAGGCCCTCGAGCAGCTGCGCCTGGCGGCCGCCAACGTCCCCGGACTCATGGACCTGGCCGAGGCCCCCTTTCTCTTCCGTCCCCTGGTCATGGTGGTGCTTCTGGGCGTCGTCGCCGGTGTTATCGGTGTCGTCGTCAACCTGCGCAGCGCCGAGTTCAGTGCCGAGGCCATGGTCCACTCCGTTTTCCCCGGGATCGTCGCCGGCGCCGTCTACTGGGGGATCGACGCGATCATCCCGGCGGCCTCCGCCGTCGCCGTCGCCGCGGCCCTGGTCCTGACTATCGTCTCCCACCGCTCGCGTCGGGGCGAGGCCTCCGAGGCCGGTACCGCCGTCGTCCTCACCAGCTTCTTCTCCATCGGGCTCATCCTGTCCCTGGTCAAGGGCGACATGTCCGGCCAGCTCGAGGCCCTCATGTTCGGCCGCCTCCTGGAGGTCACCGATGCGCGCCTGGCCCAGGCACTCATCGTGTGCGCCGTCGCGCTGCTGCTCATCATGGCGACCTGGAAGGAGCAGGTCGCCTACGCCTTCGACCGCACCGGTGCCCGTGCCTCCGGGCTGAGGCTCCTCGCACTCGACCTGGTCCTCAACACCGCCATCGCGGCCGCTGTCGTCTCCGCCTCGACCGCGGTGGGCATCCTCCTGGTCATCGGCTACCTCGTCATCCCCGGCGCGACGGCGCGCGTCCTCGCCTCCCGGGTGCGCACCATGGTCCTCATCGCCATCGCCGTCGGTGTGGGCGGCGGATACCTCGGGATGCTGCTCATGGCTCTGCCCGAGACCTCCGACAAGCCGATCTCCCCGCAGGCCACCGTGGCCCTGGTGATGACCGGGCTCCTCCTGCTCGCCGTCGGTGTCTCCACCGCGCGTGAACGGCTGGCCAGGATCCGCCACCACGCTCGCTCGGCGCAGCCGGCAACGGTGGCGGCGACCTCGACGACGGCGGGAGCGGAGACCACCGCTGATCGCACCGGGGGACCGGAGGACTCGGCGAGTGCCGTGGCCCCGGCGGCCGAGAGGAGCCGAGTATGAGGATCGGGCTCGACATCCTCCTGCTGCCCATCATCGAGGTCGTTCTCATGGGGCTGCTGGCCGGGCTCGTGGGCGCGCTCGCACTGGTCCATCGCCGGATCTTCTTCACCGAGTCACTCACCCACGCGACCTTCCCCGGAGCGATCGTTGGCGTGGTCACTGCCGCCTGGTTCTCGCGGGCGATCCTCGGCCAGCGCGCCGACTTCACCCTCCTGTCCACCCTGGTGCTGGTGGGGGCCGCCTTCATGTGCCTGCCGATGATCTGGCTCATGCGGCGTCTCTCCCAGGTTCCCGGGATCTCCTCCCAGTCAGCGGCCGGCGTCGTCCTCACCTTCGGATTCGCCCTGGGCTACTTCCTCAACAAGTGGTTCGCCCCGCTGCCGATCAAGGTGGACTCCTTCCTGGCCGGATCCGTGCTCAACGTCAACCACGTCGATGTCATCGCCGTCGGAGTCGTTCTGGCGATGACGATCCTCGCGCTCGTGGTGGCCGGGCGGTTCCTCACCTTCTACAGCTTCGACCCGCTGGGGTACCGCGCCAGCGGGCTGAACCCCACCTGGGCCGAGGGGACCGTCATGGTCATGATCACCCTGACCATCGTGATGCTCGTTCCCGCCGTCGGCACGATTCTGCCCATCGCACTCATTGCCGCGCCCGCGGCCGCGCTGGCGCCGTGGACGCGCACCATGCGCCAGCTGCTGATCGGTGCCCCGGTTCTGGGGGCGGCCTCGGCCCTGGCCGGGCTGTTGATCGCGGTGCAGCTGAGCCTGTCCGCCGGTGGGGTCATCGCGGTGGCCTCCGGGGTGGTCTACCTGGTCTCGGCCCTGGTCCACTGGTCCGTGATGAGCGGAGTCTGGGTGCGGGTGCCTCTGCTACGTCGGGGATGAGCCGCCGATCCTGTGCGGGTGCTCCCAGCGACGCCGGAGCCGGGTCTGCGGAGGAGGCCGGGCTCTCAGGCGGCGATCCCCAGGATGCCGCGCAGGTCGGCCTTGATGGCCTCCAGGCGCTCAGCGGCCGCCTTGCGCACCTGCGCCACCGGCGTGCCATTCGTCGGCAGAATCACCTCGCAGTAGCACTTGAGCTTGGGCTCTGTCCCCGAGGGGCGCACGACCACCCGATCATCCGAGGCCGTCACCCACACCAGCCCGTTCGTGGGGGGCAGGGTGCCGCCGTTACCGTCCGAGACGCCGTCGAGCAGATCCACCGTCGTGGTGACCGGGGAGCCGGCAAGCTTGGCCGGTGCTCCGCCCGAACGCAGGCGCTCCATGGTGCTGGTAATGATGTCGAGGTCCTCGACCCGCATGCTCAATGGGCTCGTGGCGTGCAGCCCGTGCTCGCGTGCGAGCCGGTTGAGCAGATCCTGCAAGGTCCGGCCCTGCTGCTTGAGCACGGAGGTCAGCACCGCCAACCGCACCGAGGCGGAGATACCGTCCTTGTCCCGCACCGCGGCGGGATCGACGCAGTACCCCAGCGCCTCCTCGTAGCCGAAGACCAGGCCCGGCTCCCGACTGATCCACTTGAAACCCGTCAGGGTGCGGCGGAAGCCCAAGCCGTGGGACTGGGCGATCCGGCGCAGCAGGCGGGAGGAGACCACGGAGCAGGCCAGGACCCCGTTGCCGGCGAAAGCGGCCAGCTCGGCGGCCTGCTCCCCCAGGAGCGCGCCGACCTCGTCGCCTGTCAGCTGACGCCAGCCACCGGGAGCGTCCTCGTCCGGGATCGCCGCCGAGCAACGATCAGCGTCGGGATCGTTGGCGATCACCAGGTCCGCATCGACCTGCCGGGCCTTATCCAGCGCCAGGTCCAGCGCCCCGGGCTCCTCCGGGTTGGGGAAGGCGACCGTCGGGAAGTCCGGATCCGGCTCGAACTGCTCGGCCACCTCGACGACGTCGGTGAACCCGGCTCGCGCGAGCACCTCCCGGCAGATGGCCCCACCCACGCCGTGCATCGCCGTCAGCACGATCCTCACCGGGGCGGGGGCCGTCATCCGGGCCGCCTGAGCGGCCCGCTCGATGTACTCCTCCCGGATCTGCGGGTCGACCGTCTCCCAGCCCGACTGCGGGCGGGGTACGGAGGACACCGGGCCGACGGCGTCGATCGCCGCAGCGATCTGGCTGTCATAGGGGGGAACGATCTGGGCCCCCTGCCCCGAGTCGGTCACGGCCCGCCCGCCCAGGTAGACCTTGTAGCCGTTGTCCTGCGGCGGGTTGTGCGAGGCCGTGACCATGACGCCGGCGTCGGCCTCCAGGCGCCGCAGCGCGAAGGCGAGCACTGGGGTGGGGCAGTGCGACTCGAAGAGAATGGCCCGTCCGCCCGCGCCGGTGACGACCGCGGCCGTATCGCGGGCGAACTGCTCAGAGTTGTGGCGGGCGTCGTAGCCGATGACCACGCTGAAGCCCTCACCGAGACAGTCCTTGAGGTACGCGGACAGGCCTGCTGCGGCGCGGATGACGACGACCCGGTTCATCCGGTTGGGGCCGCCGCCCAGGCGGCCGCGCAAGCCGGCCGTGCCGAAGGCGAGGGTGCCGCTGAAGGCATCACTGAGTGCTCTGCGAGCCGCCTGGGCCTGCTCGCCATGAGAACGGGCGGCGCTCAGGAGCTCAGTGAGCTCGGCGCGAGTGACGGGATCCGGATCGTCCTGGATCCACGCGTCCACGGCAACGTCGTCGTACACATCTTCAGGGCCTCGGGTCATATCCGTGACGGTACCGCGCCAGAACTTCTGGAAACGCTCACAATGACGCTCCTCACTGGTGTTTCCAAACACAAGGAGAATTCAGTCACCAAAATGACGGAACATACCTAAAGATAAGATTTCTTGAATTAAATTGGCGGTATAATTCGAGGTTGTTTTGAGAGTCCTGAGAGGTGTGTTGATGTCGAGAAGGAAGTGGGTGGCGGGAGCGAGTGTCTGGGACTTTTGTCTCCCATGTGTCCTTCGCTCCTGAGCGTCGAACACGTCGCTGCCTGGCCAGGATTAAGGGATCATGGCGCCATGAGTACACGCGAGTCCTACCGCAAGGGACCAGTGGTGCTGCGCGGCACCCAGATCCCCAGCCAGACCACCGACGCGCGCCTGCTGAGCAGTGACGCCGACGCCGACTGGCTCCACGCCGACCCGTGGCGGGTCATGCGCATCCAGGCGGAGTTCGTCGAGGGCTTCGGGGCCCTGGCGGAGCTGGGGGCGGCCATCAGCATCTTCGGCTCGGCCCGCAGCAAGCCCGAGGACCCCACCTACCGCGTGGCCATGGAGGTCGGCGCCGGGCTGGCGCGCGCCGGCTACGCCGTCATCACCGGAGGCGGCCCCGGCATGATGGAGGCCGCCAACCGCGGGTGCCACGAGGCCGGTGGAACCTCGGTGGGACTGGGCATTGAGCTGCCCCATGAGCAGGGCATGAACGAGTACGTCGACCTCGGGGTCAACTTCCGCTACTTCTTCGCCCGCAAGACCATGTTCGTCAAGTACTCCGACGGATTCGTCGTCATGCCCGGCGGAATGGGGACCCTCGACGAGCTCTTCGAGGCCCTCACCCTGGTCCAGACGCAGAAGATCTCCTCCTTCCCCATCGTCCTGGTGGACAGCGGCTACTGGGGCGGGCTGCTGGAGTGGCTGCGCACCACGATGGTCGCGCGCGGCATGATCTCTTCGGCTGACCCCGACCTGCTGCATGTTGCCGACGACGCCGAGGCCGCCGTGGACTATGTGGTCAGTGCGGCCCGCCGACTGCGTGACGGCCGGGCGGGTGCGTGAATCGTGTCATGGCGGACCCATCATCGAACGTCGCACCTTGAATGTCGTAGAATATGACAGGTCGCGCGGCGATGTGCCCGCGCAGCACTGACGAAAGGTGAGCACATGGCTGCCATGAAGCCCCGGACCGGAGACGGCCCCCTCGAAGTCGTCAAGGAAGGCCGCGCCATCATCATGCGGGTTCCGCTTGAGGGCGGTGGTCGACTCGTCCTCGAGATCACGGCTGATGAGGTCAAGGCACTCGGAGAGGCTCTGGCCAACGCCAAGATCTGAGCGATCCAGGCGCCCCGGGGCAGCCGGTACCACTCGGTCCTCGGGGCCGAGTAGCCGGTGGCCGAGTCACCCAACCTCACGAGAGAGGGTCGGACCCCATGCGGGTCTGACCCTCTTCCTCGTTCCGTCCCGCTGGCGGTCAGGTCTGACGCACGGAGACGAGCAGGCCGTCTCCGACGGGCAGCAGTGTGGTCAGCAGGGCCCGGGAGGCGCGCAGCGCCTTACCGAGCTCACGGGCTGCCACAGTGGTGACGTCGCGGCGGGCCGGGTCGGCCACGTGGTCGTTCCACAGGGCGCGGGTGACGGCCAGGACCCCGCCGGGGCGCAGCATCCGCAGGGCGTTGGAGGCCAGGAGGATGGCCTCTTCCGGGGCGACGTCGAGCACCACCATGTCGTAGGAGCGGGCCGCCATCCGGGGCATGACGTCCGAGGCCCGTCCCTGGATGATGCGGGTGCGCGAGGAGGGGTAGCCGGCTCCGTCAAAGGCGCGGCGGGCCTCGCGTTGGAGCTCGGGCTCGACGTCGATCGTGGTGAGGACCCCGTCGGTCCCCATGCCGCCTAGCAGCCACAGGCCCGAGACTCCGGTGCCGGTGCCGACCTCGGCCACGGACTTGGCCCCCACTGAGGCGGCCAGCATCCGCAGCGCCGCTCCGGTCCCCGAGGACACCGGGGTGATGCCGAGCTCGAGCCCGCGTATGCGGGCCTGGGCGGTGGCCTCGTCCTCCGCGGTGAAGTCCTCCGTGTAGGACCAGCTCAGCGTCTTGTCCGCACTCACTGTGAGCCTTTCTTCTGCTGCGGGGTGCCAGGCGCACCCATCAAGCCACATTGTTCCAGGTGTTCGGCCCGATAGGCGGAAGGGCGCTCGCTCGGGTGAGTCCGCCAGTAGGCGAACCGAGGCGGACCGGGGCGGTCAGGACTCCCTATACTGAGCGGCGTGTTCGGCATCAACGGATCTGAGTTCCTCGTCATCATCCTGGTGGCGGTGATCGTGGTGGGGCCGCAGCGCTTGCCCGAGTACACCCGCAAGCTCACGCAGATGGTACGTCAGCTCAGGGTGTTCCTGGACAACGCGCGCAGCCAGATCGCCGAGGAGGTCGGCCCCGAGATGGCCGACCTGGACCTGTCCAGCCTCGACCCGCGCCAGTACGACCCTCGCAAGATCGTGCGCGACGCCCTGGGGGAGGACATTGACGCCATTCGCGAGGACCTCGCCCACCCCTTCCGCTCCGTCGGCTCAGCCGTCAAGGAGATCTCCGACGACGCCGCTCAGGCCGTCAACGATGTGGTCAAGCAGGATCGGGCCACGTCGCTGAGCAAGCAGATCGAGGCCAAGCGCGAGGAGCGGCTGGCCGAGAACGACGCCGACAATGCTGACAACAGCGAGAGCCCCACGAGCTCCGAGAGCAGCACTGAGGGTGCCGAGAACGCAGAGCGCCTGCAGAGCGCTGAGCAGCAGGCAGTCTCCACCCCACCGCGGGGAGTGCTTCAGCAGGCGGGCGACGCCGAGGCCGTGTCCGAGTCGGCTGAGCCGGTCGAGTCGGCTGACGGGTCTGATGAGACCGTACCGAAGGCGACCGAGGGCGAGCGGTCCCAGGAAAGCGACGCCGCCGAGCAGGCGGAGGCGACCGAGGAGGACGACCAGTCGGCTGAGTCGGAGCCGGTGGAGGTCCCGGCAAGCCTGGTCGAGCCACAGGCCGCTGCCTGCGGTGAGGAGGCAGGGGACTCCACCGCGGCGGGCGATGACACCCGCACCCGCGTGCGGCCGTTGTCCCCGCGCGACATCGTGCGCGCCGCCAACGCCGCCGCCCGCACTCGCGCCGAGGCTGCGCGTATCGCCGTCGACTTCTGACCTCGGCCAGAGGGACGCGCGGGGCCGGCGTCAGGCCGGGGTGACCCCCAGGCTCTTGCCGGCCAGGCCGCGGGAGCGGTGCGTCAGGCGCTGGGCCACGGCGGACAGCTCCAGGGCAGCGGGGGCGTCGGCGGCCGGCTTGCCGTCCTCGGCCACGGTGGCGGGCAGGCCGGTGTCGGACCCCTCACGCAGGCGGATGTCCAGCGGCAGCTGGGCCAGCAGCGGCACCTCGTAGCCGAGGGTCTCGCTCAGGGAGGCGCTGACGATCTTGCCTCCGCCGGAGCCGAAGATCTCCAGGCGTGAGCCGTCGGGCTGGGGCATGTAGGACATGTTCTCGATGACGCCCACCACCTTCTGGTGTGTCTGGGCGGCGATGAGGCCGGTGCGCTCGGCCACCTCGGCGGCGGCCGTCTGCGGGGTGGTGACCACGAGGATCTCGGCGCCCGGCAGCAGCTGGGCCACGGAGATCGTCACGTCGCCGGTGCCGGGCGGCAGGTCCAGCAGCAGGACGTCCAGGTCGCCCCAGAACACGTCAGAGAGGAACTGCTGGACGGCGCGGTGCAGCATGGGGCCGCGCCAGACGACCGGCTGCTTGTCCTCCACGAACATGCCGATGGAGATGACCTTCACCCCGTGGGCCACGGGCGGCACGATCATGCCGTCGAGCTGGGTGGGCACTCGGTCCACCCCCAGCATGCGGGGAATGGAGAAGCCGTAGATGTCGGCGTCGACCACGCCCACGCTCAGACCCTGGGCGGCCATGGCGGCGGCGAGGTTCGCGGTCACCGAGGACTTGCCGACCCCACCCTTGCCGGAGGTGACGGCGTAGATGCGGGTGAGGTTGCCCGGCTGGGTGAAGGGAATCACCGGTTCGGCGGCCCCTCCGCGCAGGCGACGCCGCAGCTCGGCCTTCTGCTCGTCGTTCATGACGCCCAGGCTCACCTGGACCTCGGTGACGCCCTCGACGGTGCTGACCTCGCGACGGGTGTCAGCGGTGATCGTGTCCTTCAGGGGACACCCGGCCACGGTCAGGAGCACCTCGACACTGACAACGCCGTCCTCGGCGATGTCAACGGAGGAAACCATTCCCAGGTCGGTGATGGGGCGGTGCAGCTCGGGGTCGATGACCCTGGCCAGCGCCTCCATGACGGCGTCATGAGTCGGTTGCGTCATGGGCCCATCCTAGGGGTGCCCCGGAGTGCCACGACAGGTGGCGAGCCCCACGTGGGGGCGGGAGACGCTCTCAGTGGGCGGTGCGCTGCCCCGGTGCGGCGTCGGGCTCGTCGTCGCTGTCCTGGAACTCGGCGATCTCCTCACGGGTGAGGCGTTCCTCAGCGAGAATCTCGCTGAGCATGTCACGCAGTTCGCTGCGCACGAAGTCGCGGGTGGCGACGTCGTTCATGGCCAGGCGCAGGGCGGCGATCTCCCGGGTGAGGAACTCGGTGTCCTCCAGGTTGCGCTGGGCGCGCTGGCGGTCCTGCTCGGCGGTGACGCGGTCGCGGTCGTCCTGCCGGTTCTGGGCCAGCATGATGAGGGGGGCCGAGTAGGAGGCCTGGGTGGAGAAGGCCAGGTTGAGCAGGATGAAGGGATAGGGGTCCCAGGCCCGCTGCATCTTGACCAGGACGAGGTTCGCCACGATCCACACAGCGACGAAGATCGACATGTAGAGCACGAACTGGGGGGAGCCCATGAAGCGGGCGGTGGCCTCGGCGAAGCGGCCGAAGCCGTCGGAGCGCGAGGCGTGGGTCGGATGCGTCCTGCGCAGCCACCGCAGGCGGCTGTCGGGCAAGGGCTGGTCGAGCTGGTCAGGCATTGGCTCCCCTCTCGATCGTCTCGTCGGTGACGGCCTCGTCGGCCACGCGCCAGTCGTCGGGCATGAGGTGGTCCAGGACGTCGTCGACACTGACAGCACCCAGCAGGCGCCCGGCGTCATCGAGGACCGGCAGGGCCGTCAGGTTGTAGGTGGCCAGCAGACGGGTGACGGTACCGATGGAGTCCTCGGGGCGCACGGAGTCGACGTCGGTGTCCACGATGGAGCCGACCAGGCGCTGAGGACGCTCGCGCAGGGCCCTCTGGAAGTGGATCATGCCCACGAACTTGCCGGTGGGGGACTCCAGGGGTGGGCGGCACACGAAGCCGACGGCGGCCAGGGCGGGAGGAACCTCGGCCTTGCGGGACTGGGCCAGAAAGGTCGCCACGGTCGACTCGGGGGGCAGGATGATCGGCTCGGTGGTCATCAGGCCGCCGGCGGTGTAGTCGTCGTAGGCCATGAGGCGGCGCACGTCCTCGGCCTCCTCGGGCTCCATGAGGCCCAGCAGCTCAGTGGCCTTGAGCTGGGGGAGGTCGGCGACCAGGTCGGCGGCGTCGTCGGGCTGCATGACGTCCAGGACGTCGGCGGCGCGACCGGCCTCCAGGCGGGACAGAAGGGCGACGGCGTCCTCGTTGCCAAGCTCCTCCAGGACATCGGCCAGGCGCTCGTCGGCCAGCTCGGCGGCCACGCGCATCTGGCTGTCCTGGGGCAGGTCGCGCATGACGTCGGCCAGGTCGGCGGGCTTGAGGTCCTCCAGGGTGGCCAGCAATGCGGTGGCGCCCTGCTTGTCGGCGCTGTCGGCCAGGCCGCTGACCTCATCGGGGCGCACCGTGAAGGTCTCCCCGCGGCGCAGGCCCAGGGGACCCGAGGAGGCCCGCTGGACGAACAGGCGGGTCACCTTCCAGTCCATGCCGCGGTCGCGCTCGATGGCCACGTCCCGCACGGTGACGGTCCCCGAGCCGTCGCGCATGGTGACCACCCGGTCCAGCAGCTCGCCGACGACCAGGGTCTCCACGTGGCGCTGGGTGAAGCGGCGGATGTTCATCAGGCCGGTGGTGATGACGGCTCCGGGCTTGATCGCGGTGATCCGCGACAGGGGCAGGAAGACGCGACGCCGGCTGGAGACGTCGATGACGAAGCCGACGGCCCTGGGCTCTCCACGCATCTGCAGCAGGACGACGACGTCATGGACCTTGCCCACCGCATCGCCCAAGGGGTCGAAGACAGAGGTGCCGATGAGGCGGGCCACAAAAACCCTGGTGGTCGTGCGCGTCCTGGTGTTCTCCACAAGCCAAGCCTATGCGCCTGAGGCGTGATTGCCGGCCGATGGGTCCGTACCGTGTGCCCGCGCGTGCGACGATAGCCCCCATGAACGCCAATCCGAGCCCGTTGTCCTCCCTGACCTCGTCCAGTGGTGGTGTCATGCCCCAGGGGGAGGAAGTGGCCTCCTTCGCGACCTACCCCGAGGCGCAGAGGGCGGTGGATGCCCTGTCGGACCAGGGCTTCCCGGTTCAGCACCTGGCGATCATCGGCACCGACCTGCGTCAGGTCGAGCGCATCACCGGACGCATGAGCTGGGGACGCGCAGCGATGTCGGGGGCCATGAACGGCCTGTGGATCGGGATGTTCTTCGGCATCATCATGTCGGTGGCCGGCAGCAGCGGTCCCAGGCTCAACTTCTGGGCCTGCGTCCTGCTGGGGGTGCTGTGGGGCATCGTCTTCCAGCTCTTCAGCTACGCCCTGACCCGAGGGCGGCGCGACTTCACCTCCATCAGCCAGGTCGTGGCCTCGCGCTACTCGATCATCGCCGCCCGTGAGATTCACGAGGCCAGCCAGGCCCTGGCCGATGTCCCGGGCAACCTTGCACGCGGGGGAGGGGCGCTGCGGCGCTCCCAGGAGCGGCGTCGGGCACGGCAGGAGGCTCCCGGGCCCACCGCCTTCGGATCGCGCCCCGACGAGCAGCCCCGCTTCGGGGTGCGACTGCCGCAGCCCGGCAGCGACGCTCCTGAGCGGACCTCCACCACCTTGGCCGGCCGCGCCTCCGGTGCCCCGGCCGCTGCCGAGGACTACGACCCCTTCCTGCGCCCCTCGCGATCGGGGGATCGCAAGGAGTCGGGGGCCTCGGAGTCGTCGCAGGAGACCGGCGATGAGACCGGCTCCGGTAACGAGGGCTGACCGGTGCTGAGGGACGAGGGAGCGCGACAATGAGCATTCCGGTGGGGCTGTCGACCGCCTGCGTGGTTCCTGGCAGTGTTCCAGACACCTTCGCCATCGCCCGGGAACTGGGCTACGACGGTGTCGAGATCATGGTCTGGAGTGAGAAGGCGTCCCAGGACGCCACCCGGCTGGCGGCCCTGGTGGAGAAGTTCGACCAGCCGGTGCTGGCCATCCACGCCCCCACGCTGCTGGTGACCCGCGGGGTCTTCGGCGCCGATCCGTGGGACAAGGTGGACCGCTCCATTGAGCTGGCCCACTACCTCGAGGCGCCCACGGTGGTGCTGCACCCGCCCTTCTTCTGGCAGACCCGTTACGCGCGCTCCTTCATCGCCGGGGTCGCGCAGCGCGAGGCGACCACGGGCATCCACCTGGCGGTGGAGAACATGTTCACCTGGCGGCCCCGCCACGCCCACTCCACGCGCGACTTCCAGGCCTACTCGCCCACCTGGGACCCAGTGGGGCAGGGCTACAAGTCGGTGACGCTGGACATCTCCCACGCTGCCACCTCCGGCTCCGACGCCCTGGCCATGGCCCGTGCGCTGGGGCCCACGCTGCGTCACCTGCACCTGACCGACGGTGTGCCCGGGCCCCTGGACGACCACCTGCTGCCCGGGCAGGGCAACCAGGACTGCGCCGGGGTCCTCAAGCACCTGGTGGCCACCGGTTTCGAGGCTGGTGGGGGACAGGTCGTCGTCGAGGTGACCACCCGGTCCATGACGGCCGCCCAGCGTCTCGAGGGCCTCGCCAGCGCCCTGGCCTTTGCCCGCGAGTACCTGGAGGGTGGGGAACCGGCCCACATTCCCGAGCCGACCCGCAAACGCTACCGCCGTACCTGACCCGGCCTAGCAGTAGGCGGTCTCGTGCTCCAGGTGCGAGACGGGCTCGAGCTGGAGGGTCGCGTGCTGGATTCTGACCGGGAAGTGCTCGGCCACGCAGCGCTGGAGTCGGTCGAGGATCTCCTCGGTGTGACCGTCGCGCAGGCACTCGTCGCGCACGACGACGTGCGCGGTCAGCACCGGCATGCCCGAGGCGACGGTCCACGCGTGCAGGTCGTGGACCTCCTCGACGTGGTCGATGCCGAGCATGTGCGAGCGCACCTGCGCCAGGTCCAGCTCCCGGGGGGTGAAGTCCATGAGGACCGCCAGGGCCGAGCGCAGCAGCGTCACCGCCCGGGGCAGGATGAGGACGGCGATGAGCAGGGAGGCCACGGCGTCGGCCCGGGTCCAGCCGGTGCGGGCCACGACGGCGGCGGCGATGATGACGCCCACCGATCCCAGGGCGTCATTGAGGACCTCCAGGAGAGCGGCCCTCATGTTGAGGTTCTCGCCGTGTCCGTCATGCCCCCGGCCGCCGGAGAGGACCAGCAGCGCGATGACGTTGGCGGCCAGGCCGATGACCCCCATGACGAGCATGCCGGAGGCCTCGACCTGCGGGGCCACCAGCAGGTTGTGAACCGCCTTGAAGGCCACGAAGAGGCCGACGACGGCGAGCATGCCTGCCTGGAGCGCGGCCCCGATGACCTCGGCGCGGCGCATGCCCCAGGTGGAGCGGTCCGTGGCCGGACGCGCGGACAGGTGCGCGGCCGTCAGGGCCATGGCCAGGCCGGCGACGTCGGTGAGCATGTGCCCGGCGTCGGCCAGCAGCGCCAGTGAGCCGGTGAGAAGAGCAGTGATGATCTCGGCCACCAGGACGGTGGCCGACAGGTACAGGGCGACCAGGAGCCGCCCGCGCGAGGCCCCGGCGCCATGGTTGTGCGAGTGACCGTGGGAGCGGTTGGGGGAGTGGTCGTGGGGCTCGTGGCCGACTGGGGTGCTCACTGTGGCTCCTTGCTCCGGTTCGCGGCGTCCGCGCAGATGGTGGCGGCCAGGGACTCGGCCGCGGCCAGGACCTGCTCGATCGCCTCGGGGTTCTCGATCCGGCTGACGTTGGCTCGCCCGTGGGAGTGGCTGGAGATGAGACCGGCGCTGCGCAGGATCGCCAGGTGCTGGGAGACGGTTGACTGGGCCAGGCCCAGGTGCTCGGTCAGCTCCACCACCCGGTGCTCGCCACCGTGGAGGTGACGCAGGATCGCCAGGCGGGTGGCGTCCCCCAGGACATCGAGCAGCGAGGCCACGGTGGAGGCCTCGCGCACGGCGCCGTGGTCCTGGGGGCGGTCCTCGGGCAGCAGCCCATGTTTCATCGTCATACACCGATGCTATCTGCGAGTAACGATGAGGGCAAGGGGGCGACCAGCAGTCAGTCAGGCGATGAGCCCACTGACCCAGGCCTCGACCTCCTCCACAGTGCGGGGCACGTCCTGGGTGAGGCGCTCCACGCTGCCGTCCTCGCGCACGACGACGTCGTCCTCGATACGCACGCCCGTGCCGCGCATCTCGGCGGGCACCAGCAGGTCGTCCTGGCGGAAGTACAGCCCCGGCTCAATGGTGAAGCACATGCCCGGCCTGAGCTCGGCCTCCATGTACATCTCGCGGCGCGCCTGGGCGCAGTCATGGACATCCAGACCCAGGTGGTGGCTGGTGCCGTGAACCATCCAGCGCCGGTGGTACTGGCCCTCGGGGGCCAGGGAGTCGGCGGCGCTCACGCCCTCGGGCAGCATCCCCCACTCCTCCAGACGGGCGGCGATCACCTCCATGGCGGCGGCGTGGACGTCCTTGAAGCGGCAGCCCGGCGTGCCCGCACGGGCGAAGGCGGCGTCGGCGGCGTCGAGAACCGCCTGATAGATCCGGCGCTGAGCCTCGGTGAAGCGACCATCGACCGGGATCGTGCGAGTGACGTCGGCGGTGTAGAGGGAGTCGACCTCGACGCCGGCGTCCACCAGGACCAGCTGGCCGGGCTCAACGGCGCCGTCATTGTTGATCCAGTGCAGGGTGTTGGCGTGGTTGCCGGCCGCCGCGATCGTGTCATAGCCCAGGCCGTTGCCCTCCTCACGGGCCTTGGCCCCGAAGGCCCCCTCCAGGACCCGCTCACCGCGCCAGTGGCCGCGGGCACGGGGAATGGAGCGGATGAGGTCGTCGAAACCGGCCTTGGTGGCGGCGACGGCGGCACGCAGTTGATCGATCTCCCAGGGATCCTTGATCAGGCGCAGCTCGCTGGTGGCCTCGGCCAGACCGGCGTCCACCTCCGCGGCTCCCTGGCCGGTCTGCAGCCCGACCTTCTCCCGTGTGGAGGTCACCAGGGCGGTGACGGACTCATCGGCCTCGGCGACGACGCGCAGCCGGACCGCGTCGGAGCCGGCGTCCTTGGCCAGTGCGTCGGGCAGGGAGTCGATGTGGGCGCAGCGCATGCCGGTGGATGCCTCGACCTCCTCCAGGGAGGGCCGCACGCCTACCCACAGCTCGCCGTACCGGGGGTCGCCGTAGAACTCCTGGCTGGAGCGTGAGGCCCGGGGCCGGAAGTAGAGGACCGCCTCATGCGTCGGGGCGGCGCCGTCGGCGTTGTCGGAGTCGGTGGAGTCGGCGGCGTGGCCCGGGGAGCCCGCGTCCTGACCCGGCGCGGTCAGGGGGTCCAGGACGAGCACGGCGTCCGGCTCGAAGTCCGTGCCGGTGCCGGCCAGGTGGGCGAAGGCGCTGTGGGGCCTGAACCGATAGTCGCAGTCGTTGTTGCGCACCTTGAGCGCGCCGGCGGGCAGCACCAGACGCTCACCGGGGAAGAGCCTTCCGAGGGCCTCACGCCGGGCCGCCGCCCAGGGGGCCGCCTCGCTGCGGGCGGGCAGACCCTCGGGGCGCGGGCCCCACCCCGAGCCGATGAAGTCGCGGAAGGCCTGGTTGTCGGGCTGGCGGGACCGGTTGGAGCCTCGCGCCGCCAAGGACTGGGGGGCCTCCTGCGAGGAGGCGGGGGCCTCGTCGGACGGGTGAGTGTCTGCGGGAGAAGTCGATGCCATAGGGGCATCATCCCACTGTCGAGCCCCTGCCGGTGCTGGGTGGGGCCCAGGGACACTGGAACGGATCAGCCCTGCTCGTCGGCCGGGAAACGCACCCCCACCTGGCGGCGGGCCTCCTGCAGGACCCCGACCGCCGCCACGGAGCGGCTCAGCGGGTGCAGATCGGACTCGCGCGCGCCGGCACGTACCAGGCGGCACACCTCGGTCAGCTCGTAGGTGAGCTGGTGGCCGGGCGTCTGGACGCCGCGCTCGACCGACAGATCCTCACTCGCGCCCGTTTCCGCCGCCGGGCCGCGCAGCTCGATGCGTCTGGGCCACTGGCAGTCATCAATGCTCAGCACGTCATGGTCCCCGGCGAAGCTCGACTGTGTCCCCGGGGAGGTCTTGGAGTGCAGGCAGACGACCTCCAGCCCGGCGTGCTCACCGAAGTCGTAGGACAGGACCACCGTGCCCCGTGCGTCCACACCGCACTCCAGCAGCGTCCCGGTGGCCGTCACCCGGTCCGGCTCACCGAAGAGGTGGATGGCCAGGCTGACCGGGTAGATGCCCAGGTCCATGAGGGAACCACCACCCAGTGCCGGATCGAAGGCCGGCGGCAGACCACCGGAGCGGTAGACCTCCATCCGCGAGGAGAACTGCTCCTTGGACAGCACTACCCGATGCAGCCGCCCCAGCCGCGGCAGGTGTTCACGCAGCCGAGCCACCCCGGGCTCGAAGGCGGACAGCCACCCCTCCATGAGGAAACGGTCGGCTGCCCGCGCTGCCTTCACCATCGCCTCGGCCTGCGAGCGCGTCAGGGCGAAGGGCTTCTCCACCAGGACGTGGAAACCGGCCTCCAGGGTCGCGATCGCGTGCTGTGCGTGCAAGGAGTTGGGGGAGCCCACGTGGACGACGTCGATCGGGGCCTGCGAGCCCGGGCCGTGGGCGGCGAGCATCTCCTCGAGCGAGGCATAGGCATGCGCGATCCCGTGCTCGGCGGCGAAGGCGGCGGCGCGCTCGCGGTGGGCGGAGGTGACGGCCACGATCTGGGCGCCCGGCTCACAGGCGACTGCCTCGGCGAACCACCGGGCGATGAAACCGGCCCCGATCACCCCGAAGCGGATCGGGGCGTCGTCGGGAAGGCGTGTGGGAGGCGCAGTATCCGTCGTACGGCTCGGCTCGCTCATGTCGTCCAGTCTTCCACGTCTCCCGATGCTCCTACCTACACTTACCTACACTGTCACGGTGCGTATTGATCCCCACACCCACTCGGCCTGCTCCGACGGCACCGACTCTCCCGCCGGGCTCATGGCTCAGGCGGCCCGGGCCGGCCTCGACGTCGTCGGGCTGACCGACCACGACACGACGGCCGGATGGGAGGAGGCGGCGCGAGCCGTCCCGGACACCGGTGTCGCACTGCTGCGCGGCACCGAGATCTCCTGCGCTGCGGACGGGGTCACCCTCCACCTGCTGTCCTACCTGCACCGGGCCGATGACGCCGGACTGGAGGCCGCCTTCGCCCGCGCCCGCCGCTCGCGCGACAGCCGGGCGCAGCGGATGGTCGAACGCCTCAGCGAGGACTTCCCGATCACCTGGAAGGATGTCCTGTCCCAGTGCGCCGACTCCCACACGATCGGCCGCCCCCACATTGCCGACGCCCTGGTTGCGGCCGGTTCCTTCCCCGATCGCAACGCCGCCTTCGCCGGGCCGCTGGCCACCTCCTCGCCCTACTACGTCCATCACTGGGCGCTGGACCCGGTGGAGGCCTGCCGCCTGGTGCGCGCCGCCGGCGGAGTCCCGGTGGCGGCCCACCCGCGCGCCGCCTCACGCCAGCGCCGCCTCGTGCCCGATGAGACCTTCGCCCAGATGGCCGAGGCCGGCCTGGCGGCCCTGGAGATGAACCACCGCGACCAGGGCCCCGAGCAGCGCGAGCAGGTTCGCCTCCTGGCCCAGCGCCTGGGGCTGGGGCTGTCGGGGGCCTCGGACTACCACGGCACCGGTAAGCCCAACCGCCTGGGGGAGAACCTCATGCCGCCCGAGCTGCTGGAACGGATCCTCGATGAGGGTGCCCTCGACCTCGTCCGCCCCTGAGGGCCGACCGGCCCCGGCACCCGACTCCCGCCGAGCGGCGGTGATAGAAACACCCCCATGTTGCAGTCCGTCTTCGACACCACGGTCTTCGCCACGACCTTCACCACGCTCCTGGTCATTCAGGACCCCCTGGGCGCCATCCCGATCTTCCTGTCCCTGACCTCGCGGCAGACACCCACCGAGCGCGCCGCCTCCGCACGCCAGGCCACGGTCGTCTCCTTCGCCGTCATCGTGCTCTTCGCGGTCTTCGGGCGCTACATCCTGAAGTTCCTGGGGATCTCGGTGCCCTCTCTCCAGGTGGCCGGAGGTCTGCTCCTGCTCCTGGTGGCCCTGGAGCTGCTGACCGACAAGGTCGATGAGAGCCCTGACCCTGAGGCCGTCACCGCCAACGCCGCTCTCGTTCCTCTGGGCACGCCGCTGCTGGCCGGGCCCGGCGCCATCGTCGCGGCGATGGTCGCCGTGGACACCACCGGAGGTGGGGTAGCCGGATGGGTCTCCGTGACGGCCGCGATCGTCGGCACGCACGTCGCCATCTGGGCCTCGCTGCGCTTCTCCCTGGGGCTCAACCGGGTGCTGGGCACCTCCGGCATCCGGATCCTCACCCGGGTCATGGGACTGCTCCTGGCAGCCATCGCCGTCCAGATCATGGCCGACGGCGTCTTCGCCTTCCTGGAGACCCGCCTCTGACCCGGGTCCGCCCCGGAGTCGGACAGCGGCTGAGATCCACGTGCGTCTCAGCCGCTTCTATGCCGCCCTACTCGCCGACGGTCCTGTCAATGGGGCGGCCGCCGCGAGTGCGCTTACGGGTGCGCTTGCGCCGGGGCTTGTCCTCGCCGTCGGCGGAGCGCCGGGAACGCTCGCCGCGCTTGGCGTCCCTGCCGCCGCGGCCCCGGCCGCGCTCCGAGCGCCCGCCCTTCCGGCCGGACTGCTTGCGTCCGTGCCTGCCGGTCTCACCCAGGTCCTCGATCTCCTCAGCGTCCAGCCCCTCCAGGATGCGCTTGTGGCGGGGCAGGCGGCCGGTGACCTTCTCCGGGATCGACAGGTCGGAGAACAGGTGCTTACTGGTGTGGTAGGTCTCCACCGGCTCCTCGATGGGCAGGCCCAGGGCCTTGGCGATGATCCGCCAGCGCGGCACGTCGTCCCAGTCCACGAAGGTGACCGCCGTGCCGGAGTTACCGGCGCGGCCGGTGCGCCCGATGCGGTGGACATAGATCTTCTCGTCCTCGGGGCACTGGTAGTTGATGACGTGGGTGACGTCGTCGACGTCGATGCCGCGGGCGGCCACGTCGGTGGCTACCAGGACGTCCACCTTGTTGTGGCGGAAGGCGCGCAGGGCCTGCTCGCGGGCCCCCTGGCCGAGGTCGCCGTGCAGGGCCGCGGTGGCGAAGCCGCGGGCGCGCAGGTCATCGGCCACCCGGGCCGCCGTGCGCTTGGTGCGCGCGAAGATGATGGTGCGTCCACGTCCCTCGGCCTGGAGGATCCGGGAGACGACCTCCACCTTGTTCATCGAGTGAGTGCGGTAGACGACCTGCTGGACCGTCTGGACAGTCATGCCCTCGTCGCCCGGGTCCTGGGCGCGGATATGGGTGGGGCGGGTCATGTAGCGGCGCGCCAGGGCGACCACGGCCCCGGGCATGGTGGCGCTGAAGAGCATCGTGTGCCGGTCGGCGCGGGTGCGGGCCAGGATCTTCTCCACGTCGGGCAGGAAGCCCAGGTCCAGCATCTCGTCGGCCTCGTCCAGGACGACGGTGGTCACGTGAGCCAGGTCCAGCACGCCGCGCTCCATGAGGTCGATGAGGCGGCCGGGCGTCCCCACGACGACCTCGGCTCCGCGCTCGAGGTCCTCGATCTGGGGCTCGTAGGCGCGCCCGCCGTAGACCTGGACGATGCGCACGGTGCGTTTGGCGGCAGCCGTGGACAGCTCCTCGGCGACCTGCTTGGCCAGCTCACGGGTGGGCAGGATGACCAGGGCCTGGGGGCTGCCGGAGGCGGGATCCTCGTCCCAGCCCTCCTCCCCGGGGCCCAGGGTGTCCATGAGCAGGGGGATGCCGAAGCCCAGGGTCTTGCCAGTGCCGGTCTTGGCCTGACCGATGATGTCCTGTCCCTCCAGGGCCACCGGCAGGGTGAGGGCCTGGATGGGGAAGGGGTGGGTGATGCCCTTGGCGTCCAGGGCCTCGCAGATCTCCGGCTCGACACCGAAGTCGGCGAAGGTCTTGCGGCTCAGGTCGGTCTGGGCACCCTCGTCGGTGATGTCGGGAGTGGCTTCGTCCAGGACGGGGGCGTGGGCGCCGGCCGTCTCGATGATCCCGGACGTGGCGGCAGTGGCGTCAGCACCCTCGATGGTGGTCTGGTCTTCTGTGGAGTTGTGGTCGGGCTCGACGGCGTCGGCCCCGTGCTGCTCGTTGCTCACGAGGTTCCTTGTCTTCTGATCAGGTTGAACCGGTCCGGCGCGGCTGTTGCTCGCGCGCACGGTGGGGTGCGCTGCGTGGGCGTTGGCGCCGTCGGATGTGGCAGCCGATCGCGAGTCATATCTGAGTCCATCTGACGACCGGGCAACCGTGGACGCCGTCAGCGTAGCGGCTTTCCAACATATTCGCGGCGTTGGGCGTCACCTTGGCGGCTTGAGTGTGGGTGATGTCACGACGGGTGTGGGGGAGATCAGGTGGAGGTGGAGGCGTTGCATGTGGTGAACCGGTGCGGGGCGAATCTGCTGCTGTGCCTGTCTGGTGTGATCCTCAAGTAAAGCCTTTCTGGCAGTTCATTGAAAAAGATGACGAGGGGCGTCGTCAGGGGACTTGTGGTCAAGAATGAAAGATGTCTGAGTAGGTTAACGAGTCTCATTCGGGTAATACCTGCCTCACCTTTGATGATTCATCGACTCACAATTGAAAATCATGTCTTCTCCTAGTGGCGGCTGCAGTGGCGGCTGATGTGGGCGCGACGGCAAGGCTGCTCGGCGAGGGTGGGCTGGTTACGATGGTGGCCATGTCCCAGATGTCGACTCCGTCACCTCAGCCCAGCGCCTTCACCCCGATGCAGGTCGGTCCTCACGAGCTGTCCGTCGTCGGCGTCGTCGCGATCTCCCGGACAGCGGCCTGCACCCGCTACGCCAAGGATGCCGACCGGGCTCCGCGGATGACGGCCCGGGTCGACCTGCTGCGCATGAGCGCCTGGGAGGTCGCCTCCTTCGACCGGGTCGTGGAGCTGGCCTCGACCCACGGCATCGACGCCCTGGGGGCGGCCGAGCGCTTCACCGACGTCCTGGGTGACTTCGACGAGCGGCTGCGGCCACTGGACTGGGCCGAGCGCCTGCTCAAGACCTACATCACCTTCGGGCTGCTCATCGACTTCGGGATGGCGCTGAGCGAGTCCCTGGACGATCCCCTGCGCAGCGGACTCGTCCACGAGCTCAGCCAGGATCCGATCGGTACGTACGCCGTTGCCGAGCTGGAGGAGGTCATCGCGGCAGACCAACAGCTGGCCGCCCGGCTGGGGCTGTGGGGCCGGCGCGTCATCGGTGAAGAGATCGGAACCTTCCAGAGGCTCCTGGGGCAGTTCCCCGAGCTTCTCGGCCAGATGGCTCAGGAGCAGCTCCACTCGGTACTGTCCCAGGGGGCGGTCTCCCGTATGAGAGGGTTGGGCCTGAGGGTCTGACCACCTCCCACCACCCCCACGCGGTGGTGATGTGAAGTGTCCAACAGTGGAGTAGTGCCCGTGTCGGTAGCGTGACAGGACCCGGGCTGCGGTGGGTAAGGTGGCCGCATCCACATCCTCATCACCCGACGTAAGAGCCGTGGCTCTCAAGTCCTCAAGGAGTTCCCATGAAGCGAAGCGTATGGATGGCCGCGTCCGCGGCCGTTGCCCTGTCTGTCATCCCGGTCGGTGCGGCCGCTGCTGACACGGACTCGGCTCCCGCCGCCGGGCAGTCGACGGCGCAGGCCAGTGACGCGAAGGCTGACGCTCCCCAGCCCGACACCCCCTCCCCGGCCGCCCCTAACCCTGAAGGCGACAAACCCGCTCCCACCCCTGCCCCCGCGCCTGCTCCCGCCCCCGCGGACGATGCGGGCAAGGCTGCTCCCCAGGCTCCGGGTGCCAACAACGCCGCGGCGCAGCAGGAGAACAAGCCGGAGGCTCCGGCTGAGCAGCCTCAGCAGAACCAGGGCGACCAGCAGCAGGGCGATCCTGCCGGTTCCCAGGCCGCTCCCGAGCAGCAGCAGGCTCCGGCTCCCGAGCGGTCCTCTGAGGGTGGCGCCCCTGCGGCCGCCGAGGAGAGTGCCCCCCGGGGCTCCGCGGATGCCCCCGGTGAGCAGGCCGCCGCTCCCCGCAGGCAGGCTCAGGCTGCTTCTGGCCAGCAGGGTACCGCCACCTCAGGTCGCTCCACCCTGGCCCAGACCGGTGCGGGGACGACCGCCGCTTGGGTAGTGCTGGGCACCGGCGCGGCAGGTGCCGCCATGCTCATGGCGCGCCGTAGGCTGACCTACTGACACACATCGGTCCTTGACGTTGAGGAGAGGTCTGGCCCATGGATGACCGGATGCTCGACGGGGACAGGGTGCTGTGGTTCATCGGCGGCAGTCCTGAGCGTGCTCGGGAGGCCCTTGCCACCGGGCACGCCTGGACGCCCGAGCAGCGCGCGCAGCTCGAACAGATCGCAGCATCTGCCGGATATTCCCCTCAGCAGCCTGCCGGGTACCTGCCTGCTCAGCAGCAGGTGCCCGTTCAGGACCCCGCGTCCTTGTATGGGGCGCCTGCAGATCCCGTGGCCTTTGACGGCGCATTCAGAGGCGACGGCGCTCGTGGAGACACCGTGGACTACGGGGCGACTCAGCCTGCTCAGCAGCCGGCTGGGGTCGCACCGCCCCAGCCGCAGATGGCGACGCAGCCTCAGCCACAGGGCTACAGGCTTCAGCCGCTGCCCATGGTGACCGAGATGGAGGCGCCGCAGAGCGATGTCTCCCAGTACTCGAGCGACGCTCCACGCCGCGGGTGGGTCCTCCCGGTCGTGGCGGTCAGTGTGCTCGCCCTCGGACTGGTCGGGGGTGCTCTGGGAGGGCACTGGCTGTGGCCCGGCAAGAATGCGGCGGCTCCGTCACCCTCCGCTGCAGCGGCCCCTGCTGCCACCAAACCCGCAACCCTGCGCGCCGGCAGCGGTTCCTTCGTCTGCTCCTCCGGCGGCACTGGAGTCTCCTGCTGGGGCGCCGACGCCCAGGCCAACACCCAGGGCGCACGTGTCTCGCCGACGGCGGTGCCAGGGCTGGAGAAGGTCAAGGTCTCGGCGCTGAGCGTGGGCAAGGGCTTCGCCGTGGCCGTGGACGACTCGGGCAAGGTCTACGCCTGGGGCGCCAACGAGGTCGGCCAGCTCGGTAAGAAGACTAATGAGGCGCTGGTCAACCAGGCCGTGGAGGTCGGCAAGCTGCCGGCCGCTCCCACCGCGCTCGTCTCCGGTTACGAGCACACCTGCGCGCTCGCCAAAGGCACAGTCTGGTGCTTCGGCTCCAACCGCTACGGGCAGGTCAACGGCACTGTCTCCGACACCCCGTCAGGGTTGGTGCAGGTGGACAAGATCAGCGGGGCCACCCAGATCGGCACTTCCGGCTATGACACGTGGGCCACTGTCGACAAGGGGACCTGGACCTGGGGGAACAACTCCTGGGGGCAGGCCGACCCCTCGCAGAGCGTGGTCAACGTGGCGCCGACCCTGATCCCCGCGAGCAGCTGAAGCCGGTGCCGACAACGCAACAGCGCCCAGTCTCCTTCAGGAGGCTGGGCGCTCGGCGTATGTCGCGACGACGCTTACTTGTCGCCCTTGAGGTGGTTGACTGCGCCCTTGATGGCGTCCTTGGCGTCCTCGGCGACCTCCTTGATCTTGCCTTCGGCCTGCTGGAGCTTGCCCTCGGTCTCGGTCTCCTTGTTGCCAGTGACCTTGCCCGCGGCCTCCTTGGCCTTGCCGGCGATCCTGTCAACGGTTCCGTTGTCGCTCATGAGAGCTCCTTTCCATGGTGAGTCTCCGTGACGTGGAGACGTGGAGGATGGCTCGACTATACATGTGTACGTCTGAGACGACGCCCGGTATCCAGTGAGAGTTGCTATGGAGATCGCCTAAAACGTGTGACATATCCTATGTCACTGAGGGTGCGGTGGCTCGTCTCGTCTCTCCGACGTCGTTCGCCGCATCTCAATGCCTATAGACTTCAGACACCTCTCGTTCGAGAGCCTCCTGATACCGACACCGAGGTCGATCGCCCATGAGCAGTGCATCTGCGGACGTTCCCGCCGCCACCCGCGTCGAGAACGCCGGTCTTGACGTCATCTCCGAGTCTGATCGCAAAGGGCGGCCGAGCGATCTCTTCATGCCCTGGTTCGCGGCCAACATCTCCGTCCTGGGACTGTCCTGGGGCGCCTGGGTCCTCGGGTTCGGACTGTCCTTCTGGCAGGCGGTCGTCGCGGGCAGCGTCGGTGTCATCGTCTCCTTCCTCCTGTGCGGTGTCGTGGCTGTCCTGGGCAAGCGAGGCAGCGCCCCCACCCTGGCGCTGTCCCGAGCGGCCTTCGGCTACAACGGCAATCGCCTGTCCGCGGCCCTGTCCTGGATCCTCACGGTCGGCTGGGAGACCGTCCTGTGCGTCTCGGCCACCCTGGCCTCGGCCACGGTGTTCCAGGCTCTGGGCTGGCACAACCAGGTCGGTGCCCAGATCTTGGGCTTCCTGCTCACCGTCGGTCTGGCCGCCAGCGCAGGCATCCTCGGCTTCGAGGCGATCATGAGGGTCCAGACCTGGATCACCTGGGCCACCGGTGTCCTCACCATCATCTACCTCGTCCTTGTTGCTCCCCAGATCAGTGTCGACAGGATTCTGGCCCTGCCGCCGGGCGGCCCCGCAGCCTTCATCGGAGCGCTGGTTATGGTGGCCACCGGCTTCGGCCTCGGCTGGGTGAATGCCGCCGCCGACTACTCCCGCTACCTGCCCCGCAGGGCCTCGACCACCGGCGTCATCGGCTGGACCACGCTGGGATCGGCACTGCCCTGCGTGGTGCTCGTCTTCTTCGGCATCCTGCTGGTGGGCTCCGACGCCGAGCTCGGCAAGGCCATCAACGCCGACCCCATCGGCGCCCTGACCACGATCCTGCCCACATGGTTCCTCATCCCCTTCGCGATCGTCGCCATCCTGGGGCTGGCCGGCGGCATCATCATGGACCTGTACTCCTCGGGGCTGTCGCTCCTGGCGACCGGCTTGCCCGTGCGCCGGCACGTGGCCACCTCCATCGACGCCACCATCATGACCGTGGGCACCATCGCCGTCATCTTCGGTGCCGATGACTTCCTCGGCCCCTTCCAGGGCTTCCTCACCACCCTGGGAGTCGTCATTGCCGCCTGGGCCGGAGTCATGGTCGCTGAGGTCATCCTGCGCAAGCGCGACTACGACGAGGAGGCCCTCTTCACGCCTGACGGCGTCTACGGCTCAGTCAACTGGGAGGCCATCGCCCTGGTGGCTGCCGGTTCCGTCGTCGGCTGGGGGCTGGTCGTCAACTCGGCCGCTTCCTGGTTGTCCTGGCAGGGCTACCTGCTTGGGCCTCTCGGGGGTCGTGACGGGGCATGGGCCGGAGCCAACCTCGGTGTGCTGGTCGCTCTGCTCGTCGGTGTGCTCGGGCACCTTGTCCTCGGCCGAGGCCGGGTCGCCTGTCAGGAGGCCCGTTCGTGAGTGACCGTGCGTGTGCTGTCTCCTCGCTTGTGAGACATGTGAGTGTCATGGCTTCTGAGGCACTCGTTCGGGCGGGAACCCGGGGCAAGTTGGTGGTCCTGGAGGCGGCGATGCGCGGAGGGAAGAAGTCTGGCGGGTCCTGGCAGGTCGCTGGTGTCCATGGTGCTGACATCACAGGCGCACCGGCGTCGCACGCCGAGGAAGAACCGCAGGATTCCAACGATCCCCACGGGGTGCTTTGGCGGCAGGATCGTTCATGTCAGCGCTGTGGACACCGGGCCGCGCAGGAGTGAGTCCGGGGTTCTTGGTGGCACAGTCCGGCGCCTGCGTCTCAGGTCCTCCTCCACCGTCTTCTGACCGCCGTCTGCGCTGGGGCCCGGAGGCTATGACTCGACGCCGGCTCTGCCTTGAGTCTCGCCTCGAGTCGGTCTACTCCACGAGGGTCGGGATCCACTGGCCACGGGTTGTGCGTACTGCACGAAGGCCCCACCTACCCCCAGTACCCCCAACCCTCCTCCAGTAGCACCCCACCCTCGTGCAGTGCATCCAGACGACACCGGCAGCCACCACAGTGACCGGGCCGGCCCCCTCCGACAAGCCCAAGCAGCAGCTCTCCCCTCCGGCAGACCCACCCCACCGATGTCTTGAGACGTCATGACATCCGAAACTCCCAGAAGACATGAGACAACACAGAGGGTTAAGGGTACGAAAGCGCGCTCTAAGGTACGAACGCGAGGCGCTTGCTCAAGGGCAGGCCCGGAGGCCATGGTTCAACGCCCAGTTCCGGGCCCGGACCCCTCCTCCCGTTCCGAGTCGACCAATGTGCACGAAGGCGGGGCTGAGCTGGTCAAGGGTCGTGCGTACCGCGCGGTCCCCCGGCAAGCCTTCCAACCAAGGGCTCGGATGTCATGCGGCAACACAGCGTAGGCCGCCGTCGCGTTCGTACCTTATGCCTCGCGTTCGGGGGGTTAAGGGTACGAACGCGAGGGCTACCCTACGAACGCGCGGACGCGTCCCTACTTGTGCGACGGGCCCTAGTCGTCGCGGGGCGCCCCGCGCAGGCCGGCGCGCAGCACCTCCCGGTTGAGCAGCGCGATCGCCTCGATCGGGATCCCCGCCGGACACGCCGGCACACACTCGCCGTACACCGAGCACGGCCCGAAGAGCTCATCGAGCTCCCGCGTCATCGCCCGAGCCCGGCGCCCCCGCTCGATACGCCCCTGCGGCATGAGCGACAGGTGCGCCAGCTTCGCCCCCGCGAAGAGCGCCGCCGCCCCGTTCGGGCAGGCCGCCACACAGGCCCCGCAGCCGATGCAGGCCGCGAAATCCAGCGCCCGCTCCGCCTGCAGGTGCCCCTGGGCGACGTCGTCGGCATCCGGCGCGGTCCCCGCGGCCACGTCCACGGTCCCGCCCGCCCGGATGAGCTCGTCGAGCGCCGTGCGGTCCACCACCAGGTCCCGGATGACCGGGAACGCCGCCGACCTCCACGGCTCCAGCCGGAAGCGCGTCACCCCCGGGAAGGCCCGCAGGTGCTGACGGCAGGCCGGGGTCGTGTCCAGCGGCCCGTGCGGCACCCCGTTGACGAGGAAGCCGCAGGCCCCGCACACCCCCTCCCGGCAGTCCGACTCGAAGACCACCGGCTCGCCACCGGCCTCGATGATCTGGTCGTTGAGGCGGTCGAGCAGCTCGAGCAGACTCATCTGCGGCTCGGCGTCCTCCACCACGTGACTCTCGAAGAAACCCCGTGCCCGCGGCCCATCCTGCCGCCAGATCTCCAGCTCGATCCTCATCGGTAGTCCCTCACCTGCATGGGCACCAGCGAGAAGCTCAGCGGCTCCGTGCGGCGCGTGTGCCCGCCATCGTCCCCCGTCTGCCAGGCCGACACCGAGCACCAGGACTCGTCATTGCGCCGGGCCTCACCGCCCTGGGTCGCGTACTCCTCACGGAAGTGGGCGCCGGCGGACTCGCGCCGGTCCAGGGCGTCGAGGACCATGACCTCCGCCAGCTCCAGGAAGTCGGCGACCCGCAGCGCCTTCTCCAGCTCCTGGTTGAGCCGCGCCTGGCCACCGACCACGGTGACGTCGGCCCAGAACTCCTCACGCAGGGCGCGCACCTCCTCCAGGGCGCGTAGCAGTCCCGCCTCGGAGCGGCTGACCCCACAGCCGGCGTAGAGGATCTCGCCCAGCCGGCGGTGGAACCACACCGGACGGTGGGTCCCGTCCACCGCCATGAGCGCCTCAATGCGCTCGCGGGTATCGGCCACGGCCTGGAGCGCCTCCGGCGCGTCGGGGCTCAGGGGCCTACTGCCCACCAGCCCGGCCAGGTAGTTCGGCACGGCCAGCGGCAGCACGAACCAGCCGTCCACGCTGGCGCTCAGCAGCGAGTTCGCCCCCAGGCGGTTGGCGCCGTGGTAGTTGTTCGAGGCCTCCCCGCCCACGAACAGTCCCGGGATGGTGGACATCTGGTCGAAGTCCACCCACAGCCCGCCCATCGTGAAGTGGGCCCCCGGGGCGATGCGCATGGGCACCTCGTAGGGGTCCTCCCCGGTGGCGTCGAGGTACATCTCGAACAGGTTGCCGTAGCGCGAGGCGATGGTCTGCCTGCCCAGCCGCTCCAGAGCATCGCGGAAGTCGAGGTAGACCGAGTTGCGCAGCGGCCCGACGCCGCGGCCGGACTCGATCTGCTCGCGGGCGTTGCGTGAGGCCACGTCACGCGGGGTGAGGTTGCCGAAGGCCGGGTACTTGCGCTCCAGGTAGTAGTCGCGCTCGTCCTCGGGGATCTCGTTCGGGGGCCGCTCGTCCCCGGGGCTCGCGGGCACCCAGATGCGCCCGTCGTTGCGCAGGGACTCGCTCATGAGCGTCGTCTTGGACTGCCAATGAGAGCTCACCGGCAGCGCCGTGGGGTGGAACTGCACCATGCAGGCAGAGGCGAAGGCCGCCCCGCGCCGGTGGGCGCGCCAGGTGGCGGTGGCGTTGGAGGCCATGGCCAGGGTCGAGTAGTGGTAGACGCTGCCGTAGCCGCCGGTGGCCAGTACGACGGCGTGAGCGGTGTGGGCGCGCACCTCGCCGGAGAGCAGGTCCCGGGTGACGATGCCCTGCGCGCGGGAGTCGGCCACGATGAGGTCGAGCATCTCGGTGCGGGTGTGCATGCGGACGCTCCCGGCGGCGACCTGCTCCTGGAGGGCCTGGGCGCAGGCGATCTCCAGCTGCTGGCCGGTCTGCCCGCGCGTGTAGTAGGTGCGCGAGACCTGCACCCCGCCGAAGGAGCGGGTGGCGAGCTGGCCGCCGTACTCGCGGGCGAAGGGCGCCCCGATCGCCTCCATGTGGTCAATGACCCGGCCGGACTCCAGCCCCAGGCGCACGACGTCGGCCTCCCGCCCCCGGTAGTCCCCGCCCTTGACGGTGTCCTTGACGAAGCGCGCCAGGGAGTCGCCGTCGACCTTGCGGGCCCGGGCGGCGTTGATCCCACCCTGTGCGGCCACCGAGTGGGCGCGGCGCGGGGAGTCGTGCAGGCTGAAGCACTCCACCCGGTAACCCAGGCGCCCCAGGGTCGCGGCCGCCCCCGCACCGGCCAGTCCGGCGCCCACCACGATGACGGTCAGCTTGCGGCGGTTGGCGGGATTGACCAGGCGGTACTCGTCGCGCCGGCGTTCCCAGGCCTGCTCGGGCGGACAGTCCGGCAGATGCGCATCAAGGTCCTCGCCGACGTCGTACAGGCCGCCGACGGCCCCCGGCACGCTCGCGCTCATCCGATCACCCCCGTGCAGATGAGGACGGGCAGCAGGCCGTTGACGACGGCGATGACCAGGGCCACGGCCAGGGCGAGGGCGCGACAGGCCTTGCGCAGCCTGGGGCCGGTGCCGCCCAGGTCGATGACCACGTTCCACAGGCCCTGCGCCAGGTGGAGGGAGAGCGCCAGCATGACCAGGCTGTAGAAGACCGCCATGCCGGGACGCGACAGGCTCGCCACGAGGTTGTGGTAGGCGCTGACCTGCAGCTCGCCGTTCGACGTCGTCGGCGCCTGAAAGCCCTCAGGGGCGATGAGGCGGCCGATGGTCAGGTCGAGAAGGTGGATGAGGATGAAGACCCCGATGAGGGCACCGGTCACCAGCATGGAGCGGGCGCCGATGGTGCGGGCGGGCAGGGCCCGGCGCCGGA
This sequence comes from Actinomyces acetigenes, assembly GCF_031296635.1. Classification (NCBI taxonomy): domain Bacteria; kingdom Bacillati; phylum Actinomycetota; class Actinomycetes; order Actinomycetales; family Actinomycetaceae; genus Actinomyces; species Actinomyces acetigenes. The sequence goes on along the minus strand of NZ_JASPFC010000014.1, from coordinate 2,343 downwards.
AGGCCCCGCGAGCGCTCCTCGCGCGTCGCCACAGCGTGATCCCCGCTGCCACGTGCGCCGCGATGCAGGCCCCCAGGGCCAGTCTCATCGCCCACAGGAGCCCCTCGTGCGGCAGGAGCGGGTAGGCGACCTGCCGCAGCCAGGCGGCGTAGCCGTTGAACGCCTCCGGGCCTGCGAGAACCTTGAGGTTGCCGACCATGTGGACCACGACGAACAGGGCCATGATCGTGCCGGTGACCGCCATCGTCACCTTGAGGACGCGCTGCGAGGCCCACACGGGGGTGCGGCGCCTGCGCCGGGGAGGAAGCGCGTCACCAACGGGCTGAGCAGCCTCAGGGACGCGGACGACCGTGGACGTTGCAGCCATCTGACCCACCCTCCTTTGCGCAGAACAACCCATCACTATGATAACGAACACAGTGATACTGGCATAGGGTGTGAACCCTGTGTTTCGGCGGGTCGTCCAATGCGACCGGCCGCCTCCCGCGGCTGAGGCGGAAGATGGCCGGAACGAGAAACGCGGCGGCGGGGGAGTCGGAGGAGGAGAACCCTATTGGCCGGCGTGCTGGGGCGGGCCCAGCTCGATGCTCTTGCCGCCGCGGGCCAAGGCCTCGACGGCGCCGGACTGGGAGTTGCGGCGGAACAGGACGTTGGAGGCGCCGGCCAGCTCGCGGGCCGGGACCACGCGCGGCTCCTTGAACAGGCCGTGGTTGCCGGGTACCACGCCGCCCTGCGGCATGAGGGAGACCTTCGTGCCGGCCGTCAGGTACAGGCCGGCCTCGACGACGCAGTCGTCACCCAGCGGGATCCCGAGCCCCGAGTTCGCCCCCAGCAGGCAGCGCTCGCCCAGGGCCACGCGCTGGCGCCGGCCGCCCGAGAGCATGCCCATCGTGGAGGCGCCGCCGCCGACGTCGGAGCCGTCACCGATGACGACCCCCTGGGAGATGCGGCCCTCGACCATGGAGCGCCCCAGCGTCCCGGCGTTGTAGTTGACGAAGCCGGCGTGCATGACCGTGGTGCCCTCGGACAGGTAGGCGCCCAGGCGCACGTTCGCGCCGTTGCCGATGCGCACCCCCGAGGGCAGCACGTAGTCGGTCATGCGGGGGAACTTGTCCACCGAGTGCACCTGGACGGGGCGTCCCACGGCGGCGCGCAGCCGCATGCGGGTGGTCTCGAAGTCCTCGGCGCGGCAGGGGCCGGCGGAGGTCCACACCACGTTGGGCAGGCGAGAGAAGATCCCGTCCAGGTTGACGGTGTTGGGCCGGACCAGGCGGTGGGACAACGTGTGCAGGCGCAGGTAGGCGCCGGCCACGGTCTGGGGGGCGTCGTCGAGGTCGGCCCAGGTGCGCACCACCGTGGTGTGGACACCGCGGGCCTCATCACGGCGCTCCATGGCGCTCAGGGAGGCCAGGAGGTCGGCGTGCCCGTCCTCGGGCTCGTCACCGAGAACCGGGCGGGGGTACCACACGTCGAGGGTGTTGCCGTCGTCAGTCACGGTCGCCAGACCGAGACCCCATGCGCTGCGAGTCGTCATGGGAACACCCTACGGTCCCCGGTGGATGACCGTTGCCGGTGGGCGTGCGAGAATCACCGCATGGCGCGCACGACGATCCACCTCATGCGGCACGGCGAGGTGTACAACCCCGAGGGCATCCTCTACGGCCGCCTGCCCGGGTACCACCTGTCGGCCCTGGGCCACCAGATGGCCCAGCAGGTCGCCGACGTCCTGTCCGCATCCGGGCACGACATCACCCGGGTCATCACCTCACCCCTGGAACGGGCCCGGGAGACCGGCGCCCCCACCGCCGCCGCCTTCGGCCTGGTGCCGACGACGGATCCCCGGCTCATCGAGGCCGGTAACTCCTTCGAGGGCGTGGCCGTCAACCGCAACCGCTGGATCCTGGTCCACCCCACCTACTGGTCCAGCTACATCAACCCGCTGCGCCCCTCCTGGGGCGAGCCCTACCGGGAGATTGTCGAGCGCATGCGCGGCGCCGTCGTCTCCGCGCTCGACCTCGCCGAGGGCCACGAGGCGCTCCTCGTCTCCCACCAGCTGCCCGTCTGGTCGCTGCGCCTCTTCCTGGAGGGCCGCCCCCTGGCCCACGACCCGCGCCGCCGCCAGTGCGCCCTGGCCTCCCTGACCTCCCTGACCTTCGAAGGCCGCACCCTGGTGGGGCTGGCCTACTGGGAACCGGCCGGTGACCTGCTGCGCCAGGCCCGCGACATGGTGCCCGGCACCTCCTCCGCCAAGACCGCGGGCAGTGCCAGCCCCGTCAGCCCTGCCAGCCCCGTCAGCCCCGACGGGCACGTCGAGGCGGCCCGGTGACCCAGCAGCCGCCCTCG
>NZ_JASPFC010000013.1:0-89254 GCF_031296635.1 Actinomyces acetigenes | reverse complement strand
TAACGTCGAAGGTCTCCTCGAAGGCCTTGACGAACTCGGACAGCTCGATGAGGGTGAGCTCCTTGAACTGCTCGATGAGCTCTTCGGTGGTCAGCTTCGCCATGATGGGCGTTCCTTCCTTATCAGGTTCCTGCGCGCGCAGGGTTGGTGGATGACGCGTGCGGCCTCAGGCCGCGGTCTCCTGCTTCTCGCGCAGGGCGTCGACGGTGCGCACGGCCTTAGAGGCCGGTGCGGCAAAGAGGTATGCAGCCTTGGACAGGGACGCCTTGATGGCGCCCGCAGTCTTGGCGAGCAGCACCTCGCGGGACTCGAGAGAGGCAAGCTTGTCAACGCCGTCGGCGGACAGCACGGCGCCGTCCATGACACCGCCCTTGATGACGAGCTGCTGGTTGTCCTTGGCGAAGTCACGCAGAGCCTTGGCGGCCTCGACCGGCTCACCGGTGACGAACGTCAGGGCGGAGGGGCCCGTGAGGTCGTCGGCGAAGCCCTCGAGCCCGACCTGGCGGGCAGCGATCGCAGCAAGCGTGTTCTTCACCACGGTGTACTCGGCGTTACCGGCGAGGGAACGACGCAGCTCCTTGAGCTGGGCGACGCTCAGTCCCCGGTACTCAGTCAGCAGGACCGCGTCAGCCTGGCGGAACTTGTCCGCCAGCGCAGCAACGGCTGCTTCCTTGTCAGGCCGTGCCATGGGCCCTCCTTCCGTGGTATGCCGCAGGGGTCCATTCACTGGAAAAGCCCCGCGCCGGTGGGCACGGGGCTCGGTCTCGGGCACGCCCGAAGAAGTCTCGTTCTCACCTGCGCCGGCCCCACCTGGTGTGGACTTGGTCCCGCCGGAGCGGGCGACCTGCGGTCTTTGGCAGAAAGCACCATACCCAGCAGCGGGCTGCGCTGCGCAAGGCAGGCGGCCGTGGAACTGGTCACGTCACCGCGAATGCTCGTCAGAAGCGACCCCGGCTGCGTCAGACACCGAGGCTCTCGGCCAGCGCCTCTCGCTCCGTGACGTCGTACCAGAGCAGGTCGGCCTCGGCGGCGCGCTCGAAGGCATCCTCGTCGCCGAGCCGGGCGGCTCGCACATCGGCCTCCGCCTCGGGCTCATCCACGAGCAGAGCGGCCACGTCCTCCCAGGTGATCTCGCCGGTGACCTCGATCGTGCCGGGCAGGACGTCGCCTTCCACAGGAAGCTCGCGCACGTTCTCGGCCTCGACGTCGGCCGCGATGACGATGCGCCGGTCGGCCAGCCCCGCAGCCTCGGGCTCAGCCAGCAGGAGGACGGAGGCGTCGGCGGCACACAGTGAGGCGGAGACCTCCAGACCCTCCTCGTCCTCCTCCGGCAGGGCATGGGCGAGAGTGGGGGTGGCGGCGTGAGCCGTGAGCGGCTGGTGCGAGGAGCCCAGGACACTTGCGCGCAGGTGGGCGGCGGTGGCGGGCAGGTAGATGCGCATGCCCCCAGTCTGCCCTACCACCGCAGTCGCCCTCCCACGAAGCGCGCGGAGTCCGCGCCCGGCACCGCTCGCGCGCGCCGGGTCTCAGTAGCGGTGTCGCCCGGTTCCCGGCGGCACCGACGGAGGGCCGCTCGAGCCCCGATGATCGTCCCCGCCCGGGTCGTGGCCGGCCTGTGCTCCTGGAGCCGCCCCTGGGAGCGCTCCTGCGTCCGGCGCTGTCCCCGCACTGGGCCACGGCGCCACCGAGGACCAGTGCGGCGATCCGGGGACCGGCCCCCGCTCCGGTAGCGGCAACTGAGCCGGTGGGCTGCTCGAAGGTGGTTCCGGCGGCCGCCCCTGGGGCTGGTTCGCCAGCTGATTCACTGGCTGGATCGATGGCGGCAGGCCCGCAGAGGTCTGCGGCGGGGCCTGGGTGAGTCCGCTGGGCACCTGGGGAGCCGGCGGTCGTTCACCGACGGTCTGTCTCTCGCCCCCACCTCTGCGGCGGCGCCCCGCACCTGCGCTGCGCGCGCTCGAGCGGCTCCTGCCTCCGGCGGCTGCGGCCTGAGCCGCGGAGTCCCTCCGGTCCCGCCGCCCTCCGCGCCTTTTCGAGCGCCGCAGCAGGGAACGACGTGGGGAGGTGGCCCTGCGAGCCGCTGCGACCTGCGGATCGATACGGTCGACCAGCGCGCTCAGGGCCTTGCCCAGGGCGCTGGCGGGCGCCCGCTCCAGGACAGTACAACCCTGGAGCAGGCAGGCATCGGCCGTTGCCGCGTCGTCGGGCAGGAGCACGATGTCCTCCAGTCCACCGAAACGCGCCAGCGCTTCTCGCAGAGCCTGCTGGGGAGAGGGTCCTGCGGCCGAGGCCCGCACCCGGTTGATGACGACCTCGACCCGGCCGGCAGGGTTCATGGAGGCCCCCATCTCATCGAGGAGCTGGAGCAGGCGGCGCACCCCGACGGGGTCGGCCCCGCCGACAACCAGAATCACGTCGGCGTGCGACACCAGGTCGGCGGTCACGGCCCCGCGCCCGGGCTCGAGGGTGAAGTCGTCGACGTCGTCATCGGCGGGCCCGCCGGCGACGTCGACGACGGTCCAGGCCACGGCCCGACGGCACTGCGCCCACACCTCGGTCATCGAGGCAGGTGGCAGCTCACGCCAGCGCCCGGACCTCCCCAGGCCGCCCAGCAGGAAGAGCCCACCGCCCACCGGCGCCAGGACCCGTCGAAAGCTCTCGGCGTCAAGCCGGCCATGGGTGGCCAGGCGGGCCGCCCCGGCCAGGGCCGAGGAGTCCTCCGGCATACCGAGGAGCTGGACGAGGCTGGGAGCCTCGACGTCGGCGTCCACGAGGATCGCACCTCCGCAGGCGGCCAGGCCGTTGGCAAGGGAGGCGGCGACCGTCGAGCGTCCGGGAGCGCCGTGAGGCCCCCACACCAGGACGATCCTCCCGTCGCACTCGTTGCCCGCTGGGCTCGTCACGACCGGAAACGCGGGCTCCGGCATATCCGCGGCGGCCGGCTCCCGGTCCTGCCGCAGGCTCTGTCCCGAGTTCTCCCCGTCTCCGGTCTCGTTGGCGGTCGGGGGCGGCTGCGAGAACGCCGTTCCACCCTCGGGGGAGCCTGGCGACTGGCGCCACAACTCTTCGAGCCAGGCGGTCTCCTGGGCGGCGGCGTTCGGGCCCGCCGAAGCGGGGGTGGCGGCGCTCAGCCAGTCGGCGCCTACGCCCGCCGGCCCGGTCGCGGCCTGCGAGACGGCGCCTCCTGCGGCGCCGCGGGCCGGCCCCGCCCCTGTGGACGCCGCGCCGGAGGATCCGCCACGACGCACGAGGTCCTGCAGCGCCGAGCAGATGCGACCAGGCTCCGTGTCACGCCTGAGAACCGGCCATCCCGCACTGCGCCAGCGCTCCTCCTCGTGGGTCTCCACCAGGAGCAGCCCGCTCAGGCCGGCGCGCGCGAGTCGATCCAGGACGGTGCGGTCGATCTCGTCAAAACCGGTGTCCAGCAGGGCGAAGCTCGCCAGTCCGGCCATGCCCGCTGACAGCAGCTCGGGCAGGTCGGCGCATCGGCGCACGACGCACAGCCCGCTTCCCGATTGGCTCAAGGCCCGCAGGATGTCGGCGTCATCGCCGCTGAGAGCCAGGAGGACTCCGGCCCCCGGGACGCTCACGAGGCCTTCTCCGCGGGCGCTTCCTGGCCGGTGGGAACCAGAACGAGCGACCCCTCCTGCCCGACGGCGCTGAGAACGGCAGCGAGGGAGGCCTCGGGAACCTTGACCTCCACCCCGGTGCCGGGTCCGGAGATCAGCCCCTTACTGGTCTCACCGACCGAGGCAATGACCAGCCCTGTGGCCACGCGGCGGGCTCCGGTCCCCTCGGTCTGTCCCGACTGGTCGCCTGGACCGCCCTGAGTGCTCTGTCCGTCCTGTCCGGGGGGCTGCGCGGTGGCGGGGGCCTGGGCCGGGGGCCGGCTCGCCACGCCCTCCTTGGGCACGACCCACAGATCGACGTAGTCGCCGACCTTGGTCGAGGCCGGCAGGTTGGAGGCGACGTTGAGGACTACCGGCCGCAGGTCCTGTTCCCGACCGCTGTTGACGGCCGCCGTGGCCAGCAGCTCCCCCTTGCGCATGGAGCGTGTGGACACGGCGCCGTCCGGCAGGTGCCCGGCCTCAACGTAGGCATCGGTGCCGGGATGGGCCTCGACCACTGTGAGGACACCGTCGGCAGTCAGGTCCGTCCCGGGAGCGACGTCCTGGGAGAGCACGTAGACGCGAGTGGTGTCAGCGGCCGCGTCGACCGCCCAGGCCCCCAGGGCCACGGCCGCGGCCACCAGGACCACTCCCCCGGCCATACGCGGGTCCTTCCAGGCAGGACGGCGCCAACGACTACCGCGGGGACGCTCAGGACCGGTCAGGGATCGGCTGCGGCGAGATGACATCACGGGAATCCTCCTTGATCTCCTGTAATCATCGTTGGGATAAAATAGTACCTCAAGGTTATCCACAAGTGCCTTTAAGAATTGTGGAGAGGATCCAGCAGTGGGATCATCGTGGTATGAGCACACGATTCCTGACCATCGCCGACGTCGCCGAGCAGCTTCAGCTGTCCGCCCAGGCCGTGCGCGCCCTCATCCGCACCGGCGACCTCCCCGCTATTCAGGTCGGCGCCCGCAAGCTCTGGCGCATCGAGGACCAGGCCCTGGAGGACTACATCCAGCGCCAGCTCGCCTCAACCAGGGCCATGGTCGCGGCGGGCTGGAACGAGGACGAGGCGCCCTGAACCTCCCCGTCCACCAGCCGACGTCAGCGACTGCGCATCACCTCGATGGCAGCGGTCATGACACTGATGACCCCCGCGCCGCCTGCCCCGGGAGCGCGATGCGAGCGGATGCCGCCCTCAGGGTCGACGGCGACATCAACGTGGTCCGCCCCGACCCGGACCAGGCGCCCCACCACTTCTCCGGAGCCCACCACCAGACGCACCCGCGCTCCCCGCCGGGCGACCTCACGCATCAGAGCCGTCAGCGTGGGCCGGCGTCGACCATCCCGGGGCGCCGGACCGACCAGCGACATCACCGTGGCCACCGCACCCGCCGGGACAACGGCCTGCAGCCCCTCCCCCTCATCGATGAGGATGTAGGAGGGCTCCGCCCGGCAGACCACGCCGTCGACGGGAACACCACTGCGAGTGCGCAGGTGGATGAGTCGGCCTACCGAGCCTCGCAGACGGTCGACGACCTCGATGGAGGCGTGCTCGGCCTCCGCGAGCTCGGCACTCTGCGCCACCAGGTCCGCACGGCGCTCAGCATCGAAGCTGCTCTCCAGGTCGGCAATCATCACGTCCCAGTCCATGAGCCCACCTCACCACAGTCCGCCCGCCGAGGAAAGTACTCCGGAGCGGCTCAGTCCGCGCTCCGCCACCGCCTGCGCCCTCCACTACCACGGCTCAAAGCCACGACATACCACATCACCACTATTGACATCATCACATTATAGGAGTATACCTAACATCATCAAACAGCATCATCGATGATGGAGGATGACATGGGGGCTCGTCAGCGGCTGGTTCTCCTGGCCGGAGTATCAGGGACTGTCCTGATCCTTCTGGGACGCACAGCCCACGGCGCCGCGGAGCAGCTCGCGAAGGTCCCGCCGCAGTCCTGGGGACTGAGCGAGCTGTCGGACGCCGTCGTCGCCGGGACCTGCGCATGCGGGACCCTGGGGGCCTTGTGGCACGTGGTCTCAGCCCTCCTGGCCCTCATGACGCTTCCCACCGCGAGCGGCACCACTCCCCTCCACCCAGGCGGCGCCTCCGCGCTGGCAGCCAGAGTCCTCCAGGCCTGGGGAGCGCCAGTGGTCAGACGCATCACCGCCTCCGCGCTGCTTGTCTCCCTGTCCTCGGCGCCCGCGCTGGCCGCCCAGGAGACCGGCGGCGGGGACGATCTGGGATGGCGCCCCACCAGCTCAGCACCCGCCTCACCACCGTCACAGTCCTCGACGCCGTCGGAGCCCGAGCAGTCCCCTTCGAGCACTTCGACCGGTTCGGGAGACTCGGACGGCGCGAACCGGTCGGCGGACTCGACTCCGCCGAGCAGCCAGATGGCGCGGCCCTCCACCGACCCCGGCTCCCCGCCCCCGTCGGGGCCCACGCATACTGTCACGCCCGGCGAGAGCCTGTGGTCGATCACTGCCCGTCTGCTGCCCGCAGGCTCCGGCCCCGCACGGATCGCGCAGGCCTGGCCGGCCCTGTATCGCGCCAACTCAGGGGTGATCGGCGTCGATCCGTCCTTGATCCGGCCCGGCACGGTCCTGAGCATCCCGGATTCCCTGCCCGCACCGGGCACGACGACAGGAGGCCAGGCGCCATCACGATGAACCGCCACGCATCAGCACCAACGCCCTCCACCGCCGATATCGAACGCCGCCCCGACCCGCCTCACACTCCGTGCCCGCCGGGCACCCCGCCCACTGTCAGGAGCCCGCTATGACCGCCACCGCCACCGCTCAAGCCATCCGCCCCGCACGCCGCAAGACCGGTGCTCAACGTCGCAGCCGGCCCTCACCGAGTCACCCGACGCCGACTCGTGCGGTTCCGCAGAAGCCCTCCAAGCCCGTGAACGACTCCGGAGCCCTCGCACGGGAGGCCTCCCTGACACGACGGCCCGTCGCCGGAGCCGACGCCTCACGCACGGCCGCGATCGTGGTGACTGCCGCCAGCGAGGTCCTGGCCGGGCTGCGCCCCGTGGACCACCTGGTCCGCTGGACCAGCCCCTCCCTGTTCGAGGCCCTCGCCCGTCGGGCGGGCCTGGCCGCCCGGATCCTGGGGCGCCAGACGAGCCCGCGGCGGCCACGCATCCGCAGCGTGCGCACCGAGCTGACGATGTCGGGGGCCTGCGAGGCCACCGTCCTGCTGGAGGAGGGCGATCGGGTCCGGGCCGCTGCGGCCCGGCTGGAGCTGCTGCGCGAGCGCTGGATCCTCACCGGCCTGGAGATGGCGTGATCCCGCCGGAACCGGCGTGGTCGCCGGGTTCTGACGGGATCATCGACAGTTGTGCCAGCTCTCGCTGAGTCTCAGTGCCGGCGCTTCTTCTTAGAGCGACGGCGCTCGGCCCGGTTGCCGCCCGAGCCGGCGCCGGATCGAGAGGCCTTGCGCGAGGAGGCCCCCGCGGTCTCCTCCTCGCCGGACTCGCTGGGGCCGGAGTACGTGACCCGCTGCTCCATGGACGCCTGCCCGGTGTCCCCCAGAACCGTGCCGCGCCCCTGGCCGCCGGCCTGGCCCACGCGGATGCCGGCCGCAGCCGTGGCGTTGGCCTTGGCGACCGCCTGCGCGGCCTCGACGGTGCCGTCCTCGGCGGCGCGCTGGGCGGCGGCGTCGAAGCGGGCGACGTTGGCGAAGATCTGCTCGACGGTCTCCTCTCGGATCCCCTCCATCATCGCCCGGAACATGCGGGCACCCTCGTTGGCGTACTCCACGAGCGGGTCGCGCTGGGCCATGGCCCGCAGACCGATGCCCTCCTTGAGGTAGTCCATCTCGTAGAGGTGCTCCCGCCAGCGCTTGTCCACCACGGCCAGCAGGATGCGGCGCTCCAGGGTGCGCATGGGCTCCTCGCCGAGCTGGACGTGGGCCAGGGCGTTGGCCTCGATGCGGGCCTCGGCATCCTCGTAGGCCACGGCGATGTCCTCACTGAGCTCCTCGATGAGGCGCTCCGAGGTCAGTGCGTCCTTGCCGCCCAGCGCCTCGACGATCTCGTCCTGGGTCAGGCCCACCGGGTAGAGGCTGCCGAGCTCGCCCCACAGGGCGTCCAGGTCCCACTCGTCAGGGCGGCCCTCGGCCGTGCCGGCCTCGACGATGGAGGTGACGGCCTGGGCCCGGAAGGCCTCGATCTGGGGCTCGAGGTCCTCGCCGTCCAGAACGCGACGGCGCTCGGAGTAGACCTTCTCGCGCTGCTCGGTCATGACGTCGTCGTACTTGAGGACGTTCTTGCGGATCTCGTAGTTGCGCGACTCCACCTGCCGCTGGGCCCCGGCGATGCCGCGGGTGACCATCTTGGACTCCAAGGGGACGTCGTCGGGGTAGGCGCCCGAGGACATGATGCGCTGGGCGAGCCCGGAGGCGAACATGCGCATGAGGTCGTCCTCCATGGACAGGTAGAAGCGGGACTCGCCCGGGTCCCCCTGACGGCCGGAGCGGCCGCGCAGCTGGTTGTCGATGCGCCGCGACTCGTGGCGCTCGGTGCCCAGCACGTAGAGGCCGCCGAGCTCGACGACCTCGTCGTGCTCGGCCCGGCAGGCCTCCTTGGCGGCCGCAAGGGCCTGCGGCCAGGCCTTCTCGTACTCCTCGGCGTTCTCCTCGGGGTCCAGGCCGGCCTCCTTGAGGGCGGTGACCGCGATGTGCTCGGCGTTGCCGCCCAGCATGATGTCGGTTCCACGTCCGGCCATGTTGGTGGCCACGGTGACGGCGCCCTTGCGCCCAGCCATGGCCACGACGGCGGCCTCGCGGGCGTGCTGCTTGGCGTTGAGGACCTCGTGAGGGATGCCCTGCTCGCGCAGACGCTCGGAGAGGATCTCCGACTTCTCCACGCTGGTGGTGCCCACCAGGACCGGTTGGCCGAGCTCGTGACGCTCGGCGATGTCGTCGACGACGGCGTCGAGCTTGGCCTCGACAGTGGTGTAGACGAGGTCGGGCTGGTCCTCACGGATCATGGGCTTGTTGGTGGGGATCGGGACGACGCCGATCTTGTAGGTGCCGGCGAACTCGGCGGCCTCGGTCTCGGCGGTACCGGTCATGCCCGAGCGCGAGCCCTCGGGGTAGAGGCGGAAGTAGTTCTGGAGGGTGATGGTGGCCAGGGTCTGGTTCTCGGCCTTGATCTCCACGCGCTCCTTGGCCTCGATGGCCTGGTGCATGCCCTCGTTGTAGCGGCGGCCGGGCAGGACGCGGCCGGTGTGCTCGTCGACGATGAGGACCTCGCCGTCGCGCACGATGTAGTCCTTGTCCCGGTGGAAGAGCTCCTTGGCCTTGATGGCGTTGTTGAGGAATCCGATCAGGGGGGTGTTCTCCGACTCGTAGAGGTTGTCCACCCCGAGGTAGTCCTCCACCCGCTCGATGCCGGCGGCGAGCACGCCCACGGTGCGCTTCTTCTCGTCGACCTCGTAGTCCTTGCCCGCGCGCAGGCGCTCGGAGATCGTGGCGAACTCCTTGTACCACTTGTTGACGTCGCCGCTGGCCGGGCCGGAGATGATGAGCGGGGTGCGGGCCTCGTCGATGAGGATGGAGTCGACCTCGTCAACGATGACGAAGGCGTGACCGCGCTGGACCAGGTCCTCGGGGCGCTGGGCCATGTTGTCGCGCAGGTAGTCGAAGCCGAACTCGTTGTTGGTGCCGTAGGTGATGTCGCAGGCGTACTGCTCACGGCGCTCAGCGGGTGTCTGGCCCACGAGGATGCAGCCGGTGGTCAGCCCCAGGAAGCGGTGGACGCGCCCCATGAGGTCGGACTGGTACTCGGCGAGGTAGTCGTTGACGGTCACGACGTGGACGCCCTTGCCGGTCAGGGCCCGCAGGTAGGAGGGCATCGTGGCCACGAGGGTCTTGCCCTCACCGGTCTTCATCTCGGCGATGTTGCCGCGGTGGAGGGCCGCCCCACCCATGATCTGGACGTGGTAGGGGCGCATGCCCAGGACGCGGTCGGCCGCCTCCACGACCGTGGCGAAGGCCTCGGGAAGCAGGTCGTCGAGGCTCTCCCCGCCGTCCTGGTAGCGCTCCTTGAGATCATCGGTCATCTCGCGCAGCTCGGCGTCGGAGAGCTCGCTGTACTCGTCGGCGAGAGCCTCCACCTGGTCGGCGATGGCATCAAGCTTCTTCAGGGTGCGGCCCTCGCCAATGCGAAGGATCCGGTCCACGATCGACACGCTGTATTCTCCCTTGGGACGTCAGATTGCGAAGAGCGACGATGAGACGCAGGCCGTATCGATCGAGTCGGCCGACTCGACATCGGCGCAGGATCGGCTCGGTATCAGCTCAGGTCTCACCGGCTACCTGCCTCCGTACTCTAGTGGACCTCGCTGGGCGGCGGTCTTTCCAGCACCGAGATTCTTCCCACCGAGGACGCAGGCGGGGCGCGGGGCCACAGGGGGCGACGACGAGGGCCGTCCCGTTGCCATGTGGACCGCGAGCGCCGCCCGGAGCGGGAAGGATCGGTCTGCGTCACAGTGAGGACATGGAGCACCATCGTCGCGGGCCCCGCCGTCCCACCGCGCTTGGCCCACCGCTGGGCCTGTCGGAGTATTTCTCCTCGACCCTGTCGCTGGGGCTGCCGGCCAGCTGTGCGGGCTGCGGGCGCTGGGAGACGACGCTGTGCCCGCGGTGCCGGGAGCTGTTCGAGGCCGAGCCCTTCGCCGTGGAGCACGCCGAGGCCGCAGGTGACCTGGACATCTGGGCCCTGGCGTCCTACACCGGCCCGGTGCGCGCCATGGTGCTGGGGTGGAAGAACGGTGCCCGGGAGGACCTGTCGGAGGTGATGACCCGCTCCGGTCGGCGCCTGGGGCGTCGGTGGGCGCTGGCGCACCCGCCCGCGGAGGTCTGGGCCGGCTCTCCCCGGGGCTCACGGGTGCTGCTCGTGGTCCCGGCGCCCTCCGGGATCGTGCGCCGTCTGCGCGGCCGTCTGGTGGCGGCCCGCCTGGCCGATGCCGTCACCCGGGGGATCTGCGCACAGTGGGCCGGGCAGGTGCCCGCAGCGCTCGTGCTGAGCACGGACCTGCTGCGCCGTCGGGGCGGCGGAGCGCACCAGGCGGGCCGATCCTCCCGTCAGCGGCGGGGCAACCGCGCCCAGGCTCCGCGCCTGCTGGCCGCCGTCACCGACCTGCCGATCCTGCTGGTCGACGACGTCGTGACCACCGGGGCCACTCTGGGCGCCTGTGCTCGGGCCCTGCGGGCGGGCGGCGGGCGGGTCCTGGGTGCGCTGGCGCTCAGTGCCGCCCCGCCTCCGGCGCATGCGCGCATCTCGGTACCGGCCAGTCCCTCCCGCCGGCCACGGGACGCCACGGCATCCGCGTCGACAGGTGATCCGAGAGCTCCGGGTTTGTCCGCCTGCGGCGATCAGGAGGCTTCTTCCGGGCGCGGCGCGCACGAAAGGGAGGCGTGAACAGCCCCACATGGTGTACCTTATGTGGCACAACGCACAGGCGGTTTCCGACGTCGACAAGGACAGTCGACCGGGTTCCCGCCTCGGTGCCTGAGGGCCCTCACGAGGTGATCAGGAGGTGATGACACCAGTCCCGAACCCGCCGTGAGACGTGGCGGGTACTTGTCGCACACGGCCCGTCAGGGCCGGCCCACGAGCCCAGAAAGAGGTTCCACCATGGATATCACCGTCGTCGGTCGTAACGCCGAGATCAGCTCTCGCCTGCGCGACTACGTCGAGGACAAGGCCGTCAAGGTTGAGCAGTTCGACCCCCGGGTCCAGCGCGTCGAGGTGGAGGTCACCCACGAGCGCAACCCGCGTCAGGCCGACACCGCCGAGAGAGTGGAGATCACCGTCGTCTCCAAGGGCCCGATCATCCGGGCGGAGGCCTCCTCCTCGGACCGCTTCGCCGCTTTTGATATCGCCATGGGCAAGCTGACCGAGCGCCTCCGCCGGGCCAGGGACCGTAAGAAGGACCACCACCGTCGGCACACCGTGGCCGCACCGAATGAGGACCTCCAGGCAGCACCCGGCGCGGAGGAGCCCCTCGTCCCCGACACCGGTGACGCGCCGATCGAGGACTCCCCCTCGGCACCCACCGAGCCGGGTGTCGCCGTTGAGGCGCAGCTCGGCGACTCCCCAGTGGTCGTGCGTCAGAAGCTGCACGAGGCCAAACCGATGACCGTTGACGAGGCCCTCTACCAGATGGAGCTCGTGGGACACCCCTTCTACCTGTTCATCGAGAAGTCCTCCAAGCAGCCCTGCGCCGTCTACCACCGTCACGGGTGGACCTACGGCGTCATCCGCCTGGACGCCCAGGTGCTGTAGCCCCGTCACCCCGTGGCGCGGGGTCCGCCCCTGATATCCGGGTGCTCCACGGTCTTGAGGGACCGGGAGCACCCGGAGCTGCGTGTCAGGGGTGTCATCGGGGCGCGAGCCTGGCAGCGGGCGCAGGACAGGCCGGTCAGGGCAGGGGGAAGGAGGGGTCGGTGACCTCGGAGGTGAGCACCCGCCACATCGCCCCACGGCGCTGCCAGGTCTGCCCGCTCTCGTCGATGATGAGGAGGGACTCCTCGGAGCGGTCGGAGATGACGGAGCGGGCCCCGCGCACCCCGACCAGCGTGTTGACCGCCCCGCCGACCTGGACCAGACGCACCTCCGGCACGCCCCCGCCCTCGGTACCGGCAGCGGCCAGGACGCACACGGCGTTGGGGGCGCACCAGGACAGTCCGCTCGTGCCCGCCCCACTGGCGCGGGGCATCTCCAGGGCCGGTCCCAGCCCGGTGGGACGGCCGTCCTGGTCTCTGATGATGATGGCGACGGCGACCCGTCCGTCGGTTCGCCGCACGGCGATCCGCTCGGACTCCACGGACAGGTCGAAGGCCGTGACCGCGCCGTCCTGCAGCCAGGAGGACTCCAGGGTGGCGCGCTGCCCCGAGCCGTTGACGGCGGTCAGACGCCCCTCGGCCAGCAACCAGGCCCAGCCGTGCCGGTCGCCCATCGGCGCCCCCAGCCCACCGGCGCCCGCGGAGGGATCGCCCACCGAGAGGATGACGCTGGCGGACTCCTGCCCCTGGGGCAGGCGCAGCAGGCTGGAGGCCGACAACGCGTAGACGGCCCCGTCGGCTCCCAGGCTCGGGCTACTGGCGTCACTGGTCCCCAGGACCCGGTCGCTCGCCAGGGTGATGCGCCTGGCCCCCGTGCCGCGCACGACGGAGCCCTCCGACATCCCCACGATGCCTCCGACCTCGGGGGCCATCGGTGTCAGCTGGGCGGGGGCGCCGAGGTCGACGGTGCCGGCGAGCACCCGCACGTGGTCGATACCGCTGATCTGCACCAGGCTCTGCTCGATCTGGGCCACCATGAGGCGACGGGTGTCCTCCGAGGCGGGGTCGGAGTCCGCGCTCAGGTGGACGGTGGCGGTACCCGCCTCGACGACGACCCCCCGCCCCGCCCGCTCGGCGTTGCGCGGGATGAGGCTGGAGGCCCCCTGCGCAAGCCAGTCCGACGGCCCGGCCAGCAGTCCGGAGACCAGGGAGTCGGCCTGCGAGCTGCGTGGGTACCACCGCAGCTCGGGAACGAACCTGGACCGGTCCCGGGACAGGAAGGCCAGGGAGCTGACCGCGAAGTTCTGCATGAGTCGGGAGAAGGGCAGCAGGATGCCCTGGGGCAGGCCGACGATGCGCCACTGACCGGTGGAGTTGGTGGCCAGGGAGAACTCGCCGGCATAGGTGCTCCCCTCCGGGGCGGGGGTGAAGACGCCCAGGGAGCTCAGCACCCCCACCTGCCCGGAGGTCACTGTGAAGGAGCCGTTGGCCGCCACCGAGACCTGCGGCTCGGTCGACCCGCTGTAGGCGCTCACCGTCTCCAGGGGCTTCCACTGCGCGACGGCGTGATCACTGAGGAACTGCTTGGCGGTGGCGAAGTCGTCGGAGAACCCCGCGATGGTGGCGCGCAGGAAACCGTTGACGATGTCCTCGGCCGAGTCCCCCTCATTCGGTCCGGGCGCGGTCTCGATGAGGGCGTTGGTGTCGGAGGCGGCCACCCCGGAGCGGGTGACACCGCTGGAGCTCGGAAGCGCCGTGCAGCCGGTCAGCACGCCGGCGGCCGCGGCCGAGAGCAGTCCCAGCGCACCACGTCGCGACAGGCGGGACAGGGGCATCCCGAAGGGACCGACGGGCTCGGTGGGCTCGGCGGACCTGCGCCCCTGGGTGGGCGCGTTGCGGTTCATTGGCTGCGTCATCGGCGCCACCCATCTTCGTCGGTCTCCTCGGGTGTGCGGGTGGCGGGCTCCTGACCGGGAAGGACGACGACGACCCGGCCGACGTCCTCGGTGACCGCGTCATGGCTCTCCCCGGCCAGGGGGATGTCGCCCAGGACGACGCTCTGGCGCGCCCGGCGGGTTGCGGGCGCAGGCCCCAAGGGGCCGACCGGGGAGAAGGAGGACTCCTCGTCGATGGGGATGCCGGCGCGGGCCACCGCGGGCGCGTCCTGCGGGACGAGCTCGAGCGGCCCGGGGCCGCTGAGCCGGCCGGGACCGCCGTCGGCCCCCTGGGTGCGGGGCAGGACCAGTAGGAAGGAGGAGCCGTCGGCCGGCCACCCCCATGCCGACAGGCGACCGCCGTGCAGGCGGGCGTCCTCCATGGCGATGGACAGTCCCAGGCCGGTCCCTCCCAGGCTGCGCTTGCGCGAGGGGTCGGCGCGGTAGAAGCGGTCGAAGACCTTGGTGACGACGTCGGGGCTCATGCCGATCCCGTGATCGCGCACCCGCACCGCCACCGCGTCGGCGTCCACGGCGACGGTGACGTCCAGCGGCTTGCCCTCGCCGTGCTCGAGCGCGTTGACCACGAGGTTGCGGATGATGCGCTCGACCCTGGTGACATCGATCTCCGCGGTGGCCGGCTCCTCGGGAAGGTGGAGGCGCAGCTCGGTGCCGGTGGCGTCGAAGTGGAACTGGGTGGTCTCAATGACGGTGTCGACCACCTGGGCGAGGTCGACCTCCTCCAGCCGGAGCTTGACGTTGCCAGAGTCGATGCGGGAGATGTCCAGCAGGTCGGTAAGCATGGTCTCGAAGCGGTCCACTGAGTTGGACAGGACCTGGATGCTGCGCAGGGCGAAGGGATCGGAGATCTCCTCTCGCGCGTCCTGGATCTGTTCAGTGGCCAGGCGGATCGAGGCCAGCGGGGTGCGCAGCTCGTGGGAGACGTCGGAGACGAAGAGGCGCTGCACCTTGGACAGGGACTCCAGGCGCTCGATCTGGTCCTCCAGCGAGGTCGCCATGTGGTTGAAGGACCTGGCCAGGGTGGATATCTCGTCCTCCCCCTCGATGCTCAACCGCTCGGCCAACAGCCCGGAGGCCAGCCGTTCCGCGGCCCGGGCGGTGTGCCGCACGGGGCTGAGCACCCATCTGGTGAAGGCCCACACCACGACGATGAGGATGGCCAGGAAGCCCAGCCCCCCGATGGTGATGTTGCGCGAGGCCAGGGAGACGATGCGCTGCTCGCTGGCCAGGCTGTAGACGAGGTAGAGGTCGTACTCCCCGGCCAGGGGCAGACTCACCCGGGTCCCTACGATGAGCCCCGGGTCGGTGCCCCCCTCATCGTTGGGAACCGCCACCGACTGCCAGTACTGGGCGCGCGCCCCGCCCTTGTCGAGGGCCTGGGACATCTCAGGGGTGATGAGGGAGCGCAGGCGGGTGTCGGTCTCCAGGTCGTTGACGACCGTCGTGGAAGTCTCCTCCTCGTTGCGCAGCATGAGAACCCCCACCCCTCCGGAGGAGGAGATCGAGTTCTTGGCGCCGTTGACCTGCTGCTCCGCCGCGGCCGAGACCTCGTCAACGGTGACTGCCGTAGTCGAGTCGAACTCGGCCTGGGCGACGCTGGCGCGCAGCGCGGCGTCGGCGAGGATGACGTCCCGCTGATCGGCGAACACCTCGGAGCGGATGCGGTCGGTCACGAAGGTCAGCAGCAGTACGATGAGGAGCAGACCGATCACGGTGGCGGTGCACACCATGCGCACCTCGAGGCTGCGGCGCAGCAGTCCCGGCAGAGGCAGACGCCGAACCAGCCGCTCCTCCGCGGTGCCCACCGATGAGCCCATCGACGTGCCCCCTGAATTACGCATCGGGTTCATTGTATGGCGCCCGATGCGCCGTCGCTCACGCGGATTCGCCGACCCTGTAGCCGACACCGCGCACCGTCACCACGATCGAGGGGCGCTCGGGGTCCTTCTCGATCTTGGCCCGCAGGCGCTGAACGTGAACATTGACCAGACGGGTGTCGGCCGGGTGCTGGTAGCCCCACACCTGGCTGAGGAGCTCCTCGCGGGTGAAGACCTTCCACGGTGAGCGGGCCAGGGTCACCAGCAGCTCGAACTCCAGCGGCGTCAGGGAGATGACCGACTCGCCGCGCTTGACCTGGTGGCCGGCGACGTCGATGTCGAGGTCCCCGGCACGCACGTGCTCGGCCGCACCAGGGTTGGTGCGACGCAGACGGGTGGAGACGCGGGCCAGCAGCTCCTTGGACTTGAAGGGCTTAGTCACGTAGTCGTCCGCACCGGCCTCAAGACCGGCGACGACGTCCTGGGTGTCGGTGCGCGCGGTCAGCATGATGATCGGCACGTCGGACTCGGAGCGGATGAGCCGGCAGATCTCAACGCCGTCAAGCCCCGGAAGCATGAGGTCGAGCAGGACCAGATCGGGGGTGACCTCGTGGAAGGCGTCCAGGGCCTTGGCCCCGTCATGACAAAGTGTGGGCGTGTAGCTCTCCGACTCCAGCATGATGCCGATCATCTCGGCCAGGGATGCATCGTCGTCGACGACCAGAATGCGCGTGCTCATAGCCCGTATCTTGGCATGACCCCCAGGACCCGAGGGACATCCGGGCCACCGAGGTGGCGTCCACAGTTTCCCCAGGAAATTAAGAGAATCCCCTCAGTTACGGGAAAAACCGGCGTCAGCGCACCCAGAAGCCGGGAATATTGCGGCCGAACCGTAATCTTCGAAGCGCCCCCGAACCCGGTCCGAGGGCGCGCACGGAGCCCCCGCGGCACGAATTCCTCCTTCAGGGGGAGGGCCAGACGACGGCCGGGCATGACAGCATGGACTTATGAGTACCGACTTCCCCCCTGACGGCAGCGGTCCGAGCGAAGTTCCGGGCCGCGAGGCTCCCGGCGGCCCCGGCGGCGACTTCGTCGGAGGCGACCAGGACGGGTGGCAGGCCCCCGACGCCGGCGCCTTCACAGGAGCCCCCTCCTACCCGGCACCGGGAACAGCACCGGGAACAGCACCGGGAACCCAGTACCCCGGCTACGGCGGATACCACACGCCACCGGTGGGCCAGCCGGGCTACGCAGGCGCCTCAGGTCCCGGTAACCCCCCTTATCCCGGTGCCCCGGGCGCCCCCGGGTACGGGTATCCGGGTTACGGCGGCTACACGTCGGTCCTGGCCCCCAAGCCCTCGATCATTCCGCTGCGTCCGCTGTCGATCGGGGAGATCCTCGGGGGAGCCTTCGAGTCCCTGCGCGCCAACCCCAAGGTCATGTTCGTGCCCTCGCTGGTGGTGATGAGCATCGTGGGGCTCATGTCCGCCGGCAGCCTCGCCCTGTTCATGTCCCGGCTCGGCCTGCCGAACCTGGCGTCCGGGAAGATTGAGCTCTCCGAGGCCGAGACCAGGGCCCGCCTGGACCAGCTCGGGTCATCGTTGGTGAGCCTGTTCGTCCAGCTCGGCGTGACCAGCGTGCTGAGCATGCTGGCGACCTCGATCATCATCGGCCTGCTCATCGTGACCGTCTCACGCACCATTCTGGGCCGTAAGGCGTCCCTGAGCGACGTGTGGCGGCGCACCCGGCCGCGAATGTGGGCGCTCATCGGCCAGACGCTCCTCATCGAGCTCATCCTCGGCGTCATCACCGCCGTCTTCGCCGCGATCGCCGTCGGCATCGGCTGGGCTCTCCTGGGCAGCATCATCGTCAACGGAGCCGATGAGGACTCCGCCGGGACCATCATCCTCGCCATCTTGGCGGTCCTGGCGGTGATCGTCGTGCTCGGGCTGGCGACCTTCGCGCTGATGTGCAAGCTGTGCCTGGCACCGGCGGCACTGGTCCTGGAGAACATCGGCGTCCTGGAGGGGATCTCCCGCTCCTGGACCCTCACCCGGGGCTACTTCTGGCGGATCGTCGGCATCCGCCTGCTTTCTTTCATCATCGTCTTCGTCGCCACCCAGATAGTGTCCCAGGGCGTGTCCATCGTCACGCAGGGGATCGTGTACGCCGCTCCGAACACCACGATCGCGGTCCTGGTGGTATCGACGCTGCTCAACAGCCTCATCCAGGCCGCGATCCTGCCCTTCGACTCCGCCGTGGTCGCGCTCATGTACACCGACCTGCGGATGCGCTCCGAGGGCCTGGACGTCGAGCTGCGTCACGCCGCCGGAGTATGAGCCGGCCGTGACACCTCTCAGGACGATCAGCGCGCAGGCCCCGGCAACCCCCGACGCCGACGAGGCCCGGCGCGCCGCGGGCAGGGAGCTCTCCCGCCCGATCTACCACGATCATCACGATCTGTGGGACCGGCTCTGGAGCTGGCTCCGGGGGCTCTTCGATGCCGACGGCCTGGTCCCCGGGGCTCCCCCCTGGGTGTCGACACTCATCGTGGTCCTCGTCGTCGCCGCCGGCCTCGCGCTGCTGATCCTCCTGCTGACCAGGTTCTCCTCGGCGCGCCGGGTTGCGACGCCGCCCTCGCTGTCGGTGCTCACCGACGACCGCGATGCCGACACCCTGACCCGGGCCGCGGACGCGGCGGCTGCACGGGCCGACTTCGCCACCGCCGTCGTCGAACGCTTCCGCGCCATCATCCGTTCCCTCGACGAACGCGGGATCATCGACGAGTACCCGGGCATGACGGCCCTGGAGGCGGCCGCGCTCACCCACCGGACCCTTGGTGAGCACCGGGTCGTGTCCCCGCTGTACGAGGCCGCCCACCTGTTCGATGCCGTCCTCTACGGTCGGGTCGTCTCCACCAGCGCCCAGGACCAGCAGATGCGCGAGCTCGCCGATCAGATGGCCACGGCCTCCCTCCCCATCGGACGAGTTCTCGTCGGCGCCTCGGCCCAGGACCCGAGGACGCAGGCATGAGCACCTTCACGACGACGTCGCAGCCCTCCGCTCCCCCGCCCTCCCCGGTCGAGGCCGCCGAGACCCGGGGGACGGCACCGTCCTGGTCCCGGCGCTGGCGCCGGTGGCGCCCTGGTGTCATCGCGGTAGCCCTCATGCTCATCCCCGTCCTGGTGACCGTGTGGACCCGGACCGTCACCTCCACGACACCCCTGGCCATTGACAACCCCAAGGACTGGGGAACCATGGCGCTCGCCGAGCTGCTGCGCCACGAGGGGATCTCCGTGAGCAAGGCGGGCAGCCTCACTGAGGCCGTGGACGCCAGCCGCCAGGGCGCGACCATCGCCGTGGTCAACGCCGACCAGCTCAGCGACCAGGACAGACAGGACCTGGCCCAGGCGGGCGGAGACGTCGTCGTCATCGGTGCCAACGGCGGCAGCGACGCCCTCAAGGGACTGACGGGCATGACCGCCAAGGGCACCGCGGCAACGGCTTCAGCCACTCTGGCGCCGCAGTGCGACGACGCCGACGCCCAGGCCGCCCGGAGCCTTGCCGGCACGCGCGCCTCCGTGTCCCTGCAGGGCGATGGCGACGCCGTCGGCTGCTTCCCGGTGGGCGAGGACCGTTACGCCTATGCTACGGACTCCCTGCCCAGCGGTGCCACGCTGCGGGTCCTGCCCGATCCCGCACTGGTGACCAACGCGCACCTGGCCCAGGAGGGGCACGCGGCCCTGGGAGTACGCGCGCTGGGCCATCACAGCCGCCTGCTGTGGCTGGACGGACAGCACAGGGAGGCGCCCTCCGTGTGGAACTCCCCCTCCACACCCCCCTGGCTACCGGTCCTCATCTTCCAGCTCCTCGTCATCGCTGGAGCGCTGGCAATCGTCCAGGGGCGTCGCTTCGGCGACATCGTGAGCGAGGATCTGCCCGTCGTCGTGCGCTCCACCGAGACCACGGTGGCGCGCGGGCGTCTCTACCGCCAGGGCTCGGACCGGCCCCGGGCGGCTCAGGCCCTGCGCTCGGGTACCGCGCTGCGTCTGGGCGCCACTCTAGGTCTGCCCCCCGGGACCTCGCGCCGCGACGTCATCGCCGCCGTCTCCCTGGCCTCGGGCATCGCCCCGGGCACGGTGGACTCTCTTCTCTACGGTTCACCGCCCTCCAGTGACAGTGCCCTGGCCACCCTGGCAGTTCAGCTCGACCAACTCGAGAGCGAGGTTCACTCCACATGAGCACGGACAGCACCGACCCCACCCGCGCCCCGGGCGTCGCAGGCGACGCGGATACCGGCGCCCCCCGCCCCCAGGCCTCTGAGGGCCCGGACGCCTCGGGGACCCACAGCGCCCCCCAGGTCTCCTCGCCCTCCCCCCACGGGGAGGACGGCTCCGACCCGCGCAGGCGCCTGGTGGCCGTGCGCAGCGAGGTGGGCAAGGCCGTCGTCGGCCAGGAGGCGGCTGTGACCGGGCTGGTCATCGCCCTGCTCGCCGGCGGGCACGTCCTGCTCGAGGGCGTCCCCGGCGTGGCCAAGACCCTCCTGGTGCGGTCGCTGGCCATCGCGCTGGACGTGGAGACCAAACGCATCCAGTTCACCCCCGACCTCATGCCCGGAGACGTCACCGGCTCGCTCATCTACGACTCCCGCAGCGCCCAGTTCTCCTTCCGGGCCGGCCCCGTCTTCACCAACCTCCTGCTGGCTGACGAGATCAACCGCACCCCGCCCAAGACGCAGTCGGCACTGCTGGAGGCCATGGAGGAGCGCCAGGTCTCCATCGACGGCGAGCCCCGGGCCCTGCCGGATCCGTTCATGGTGATCGCCACCCAGAACCCGGTGGAGTACGAGGGGACCTACCCGCTGCCAGAGGCCCAGCTGGACCGTTTCCTGCTCAAGCTGGTGCTGCCCCTGCCCGAGCGGGCCCAGGAGATCGAGGTACTCTCCCGCCACGCCTCGGGATTCGATCCGCGAGACCTGCCCTCGGCGGGGCTACGGCCGGTCGCCGGGGTCCAGGATCTGGCTCAGGCCCGCGCCCAGGTGAGCACCGTCGGAGTCACGCCGGAGGTGCTGGCCTACGCGGTGGATCTCGTGCGCACCACCCGCTCCATGCCCTCGGTGGCCCTGGGGGTCTCACCGCGTGGGGCCACGGCGCTCCTGGCCACGTCACGGGCCTGGGCCTGGCTCGCCGGCCGCTCCTTCGTCACTCCCGATGACATCAAGGCACTGGCACTGCCGGCTCTGCGCCATCGCATCAAGCTGCATGCCGAGGCCGAGATGGAGGGCATCACCCCTCAGTCCGTCATCGAGGCCGTACTGAGAACCGTTCCGGTCCCCCGCTGAGGCGTCGGCCGACGACGACCACGAGCACAGAACCGATCACCTGACCGACTCACGACAGGAGTGGCATGTTCCTGACGATGCGCGCCGTGTGGGCGATGCTTGCGGGGATCGCCCTGGTCCTCATCGCGCCGCGCCCGGCAACCGTACTGGCCTGGGCCGGCGTGGTCACGGTCCTCGTCGTGATCGACGTGGTGAGCGCGCCCTCGCCGACGGTGCTGCGGGCCTCGCGCTCCGTGAGCCACGGAGTGCGGCTGGGCGAGTCGATCACCGCGACACTGACGCTCACCAACACCGGTCGGCGCACGGCCCGCCTCCTGCTGCGCGATGCCTGGCCCCCCAGCGCCGGAGCGACCCACGAGCGCGGGACGATGACGCTTCCACCGGCCCAGCGCCGTCGTCATTCCACGGTGCTCACGCCCCGACGCCGGGGGGATCGCGAGGCGGGACCGTTGACCGTCAGGGTGATGGGTCCCCTGGGCATCGCGGGACGGCAGGCGTCATTGGATGTTCCTGCCTCCGTCCGGGTCCTGCCGGCCTTCCGCTCACGTCGCCATCTGCACTCGCGCCTGGCCCGGCTGCGGGAGATGGACGGGCGCAGCGCCGTCATGGTGCGCGGGGAGGGGACCGAGTTCGACTCCCTGCGCGAGTACGTCGTCGGAGACGACGTGCGCTCCATCGACTGGCGCTCCACCGCCCGCCGGGGCGAGGTGCTGGTGCGCACCTGGCGCCCGGAGCGTGATCGCCGGGTTCTCATCATCATCGACTCGGGCCGCCTGTCCGCCGCCCGGCTGGGAGACGCCCCCAGGCTCGACGCCCAGATCGAGGCCACCCTGCTGCTGGCGGCTCTGGCCTCCCGCGCCGGCGACCGGGTCGACGTCCTGGCCATGGACGACGCCGTGCGCGCACAGGTGCGGGGCAGCGCCGGACCGGTGCTCATGACCGAGCTGGCCGAGCACCTGACCGACGTGGAGCCGCACCTGACCGAGCTCGACTGGACCCTCGTGGCCTCCCTGGTGCGTACCACGCTCTCGCAGCGTGCGCTGGTGGTGGTCATCTCCGCCCTGGACGGCAGCGCCGGGGACGCGACGATGATTCGGACGCTGGCGGCTCTGGCCCGGGAGCACACGGTCGTTCTCGGCTCGGCCCTGGACCCCGAGCTGGAGGAGCTCAGGTCGACGCGTGACGACACCGACTCCGTGTACGTGGCCGCCTCCGCGGAGAAGGACCTGGTGGAGATGCACGCCGTGCGCCGCCGCCTGAGCCGCGGTGGGGTGGAGGTCGTGGAGGCTGCGGACCAGGGGCTCGCTCCGGCACTGGCCGACTGCTACCTGGACCTCAAGGCGGCGGGGCGGCTATGAGGCGCACTGCGACAACAGCCTGCTCAGCCGGCCTCGGGCTGGACGTAACCGGCCTCGTCCTCCTCGAGGTCACCCGTGGCTCCTGCGGCGACGGCGGAGCGGCCCAGGATGAGGGTGTAGGCCCACAGCAGTGCCAGTGCACCGGCTCCGATGGTGATCTTGACCGACCAGGCAATGGGGGCCGGAGTCACAAAGGCCTCAATGAGTCCGGCAACAGCCAGGGCGGCCGTCAGGCCCACGGCCACCGTGATAAGAGCGCGTCCCTCGGCGGCCAGCGCGGCGGCGCGGCTGCGCCGGCCGGGGACCAGCGTCGTCCAGAAAATCTTAAGTCCGGCCGCGCCGGCGATGAAGATGCAGGTCAGCTCCAGCAGGCCGTGAGGCGAGATGAGCGAGAGGAACACGCCGAGCATGTTGTGGTCGGCCATGACCGCCCCGGCCTGTCCCACGGCGACGGCGTTCTGGTACAGCATGTAGAACGGCAGGAACCCCGTGATCCCTCCGGCCACGCAGATCGCTGCGATACGGGCGTTATTCGTCCACACCGCAGCGGCGAAGTCGGGGGCGGAGTACGTGGAGTAGTAGGACTCGAAGGCCTCATGGGCGTAGGTGTCCAGCTTCTCGGGGCTGCCCAGGGCGGCCATGGCCTCAGGACTGCGCAGGGTCCACACCCCCACCACCAGCGCCAGGGCGATCTCGGCGACCATGACTCCGCAGGTCCACCACCGGATGCGGTAGAGGGCCGCGGGCACGGACTGGAGAACGAAACGGCGCACCGAGTGGCTCCTCACCTCCCGCGTTCCGGTCAGGCGGCCGCGAGCCGCGGCCACTCGGGAGGACAGCTCGGCGATGAGCTGCGGATCCGGCGCGGCCGAACGCACCCGCGACAGATGGCGGGCGCAGGTGCGGTAGAGAACCACGAGCTCATCAGTCTCAGCCCCGCTGAGGTGGCCGCGCCCCACGAGCACATCGAGACGTTCCCACTGATCGCGGTGCGCCGCGGAGAAGGCATCAAGATCCACGCAAGGAGTCTGTCATGACGGCCGCACCCCCCACATCCTCCGAGCGAATGATCGAGCCTGAGCTGCTCATCACCGGCGAGGCGGTCGCCCTGGACATCACCCCGGCAACGGTCGCCAACCGCATGGTCTCGGGGCTCATCGACTACACCGTCTACGCCCTGGGGGCAGGAGTGTCCGTGCTCGTGGTGATGGGACTGGTCATCGGTAACAGTTCGGACCTCGCTGAGAACCTCGCCTTCCTTCAGGCGCTGCTGTCCCTGGTGGCCCTGGCCTGGCTGGTCGTCATCCCCCTGCTCGTCGAGCTCCTCAGCCGGGGCCGGAGCCTGGGCCGCATGGTGGCCGGGGCCCGGGTGGTGCGCGACGACGGCGGCGCCGTCAGGCTGCGCCACTGCCTGGTGCGCACCCTGCTGGCCGTCGTCGAGATCTGGGGCACCTGGGCCGTGCCGGCCCTGTGTGCCAGCATCGTCTCCAAGCGTGGGAAGAGGTTCGGGGACATGCTGGCCGGCACCTACGTGGTTCGAGAGCATCACCGCTCCCACACGGCGCCGCCGCTGCTGATGCCCCCGGAGCTGGTCCAGTGGGCGGCGGGCACGGACCTGCGCGCCCTGCCCGGGGGCCTGAGCCTGACAGCGCGCACCTTCCTGCAGCGCGCCTCCTCCCTCGTGCCTTCCTCCCGCCATCAGCTGGGGCTCGAACTGGCCTCTCAGGTCCAGGGATACGTCTCTCCCCCGCCTCCCGCGGGCACGCACCCTGAGCGGTTCCTCGCCGCGGTTCTCACCGAGCGGCGTAACCGTGAGCTGGTGCTGGAGAGCCGCAACCGCCGGCTGGAGGAGGACGTGCTGCGAGACATGGCCCGCCCGCCCTATGGGGTGGGTCGGGAGACCCGCCGGCGCTGAAGCACCCCGGGCTCGTCCCCGCCGACGGACCATCCGGGCCACGGCGGGGGCGAGCCGCCTTATCCCCGCGGGGCGGGGCCGGGCGCGGTCACACGTGATGCCTCGTGGATGAGGAGGATCGGCACGCCGTCGCGCACCGGGTAGGCCAGGTGCGCACTCCGGGAGACCAGCGTCGGGCGACCGGCCTCGTCGAGGCCGTCAACGAGCTCGTCACCGCTCAGCGGGCAGCGCAGAGTGGACCTCAGCCCGCAGGGGAGGACGGCCCGCTGCTCAGGCGCGGGGACAGTGTCCGGCCGGTTCATGCGTCACCCTTCTGCCCGCGTAGGACCCGCAGGTGCCCGCGCCGCAGGATCTCGTCCTCGGCGATCTCCGGCGGGGGCGGCAGCGGCGCCGTCAGGGAGGCCGGCATGATCCCGCCGGGGCGGGGCCGGTGCTCGGCCGGTGAGGCGACCGGACGCGGAGCGCGGGAGGCCTCACGAACGGCGTCGGCCAGGGCCAGGAGGTCGTCCTCACTGGGGGGCGCCGGCTCGAAATCGGTGGCCAGGCGGATGATCTGCCAGCCGCGGGGGGCCGTGAAGGAGGAGACGTGCTTATCGCACAGGTCATAGGCCTCGGGCTGGGCCTCGGTGGCCAGTGGCCCCAGCACGATCGTGGAGTCCGCATAGACGGAAGTCAGGGTGGCCACGGCTGGGCGCTCGCAGCCGGGCTTGCGGCAGTGTCGGACTCTTCTCACGCTCGCAGGTTACCGTGCCGTTGCCCGCCGGTCATCCAGACGCCGCCTAGGCTGGCCGATGTGACCGACCTGTTCCCCTTCTCGCCCGGGCAGACTCCCCTGCGATCCGCCGCGGCACCGGGGCGGCGCCCGAGTAGTCGTCGCGACCGTCACGGCCGGGGGCTGCGCGGTCCGCTCCTGCCGCCGAACCTACCGGCCTGGCGCACCCGTGCCGAGCGCTTCGACGAGCTGGTCGTGGACGCGGCCCAGGACCTGGCCAGGCGCTGGCCGCCGGTGGATCAGATCCAGTTCGCCGTCGAGGAGGTCCCGCCCTCGGATCCGGCGCCCTGGGAGCGCTCGGTGGTCCTGGGACGCGGCTTCACCGCGGAGCCTCGCGCGGGGCTGCCGGCGCGCGTGGTCATCTACCGCCGACCGGTGGCCTCCCGAGCCACGAACGAGGCCGAGCTGGCCGACCTGGTGCACCGTGTCGTCGTCGAGCAGGTGGCCCTCATGCTGGGACGCCGACCCGAGGAGATCGATCCCGGCTCGGCTCCGTGAACCGTCGGCGCGCTTTTTCGAGCCGGGCAGATTTCGCGGAGCCCAACCGTTTTTCCGCCCGGCTACGCGAAGAATGCCCGGTTGGGCGAGAAGGGCGAGAAGAAGGCGTGCGTCAGTCCAGCAGGATGCGGCGCTGGGCCTGAACGGTGGCGTCGGGCTGAGCCGGCACGGTGGAGATGAGTGTGCCGGCCACGTCTCCGTCGGCCTGCGCGGTCACGATGGTCGCGGCGGCCAGGCCGCTGGAGGTTCGCGAGGTCTCCGACGAGCCCTCCTGACCGGCTGCGTTCAGGCGGACGGCGGAGACCTCGGCCGGCACCTCGACGACGACGGAGGCGCCCTTGGCGACCTTGACGTCCTGCTTCCAGGAGCCGTCGAGGGAGGACAGGGTCACCGAGGTGGTCTCACCACTGTTGGCCACGGTGACCGCTGAGCTCAGGGAGGCCGCGCGCGGCACCGCCAGCAGGCCGGAGTCGACGGCTCCAGGCAGCGCGGCCTGCGCCCACGCCTGGTCATGGACGAGGGCCTTGGAGCGCGCGGGGTACTCACCGCCGCTGCGCACCATGCGGGCAGCGGCTCCCACCGGCGTACTCGAGGTGACCTGCACGCCGTAGGTGCCCGCGGGCACGCCCGCCAGCTGGATGTCGAAGACGGAGCCGGCGTCGATGGTCACGGACTGCGCCCCGCTCAGCGGGCGGGCCCCGTCCTTGCCGAGCATGGTCACTGACACGGTCGCCGGGGCCGCTGCGGGGTTGACGATGCGCACGGCTGGGGTGTCGGAGGAGTCGGCGCTGGTCTTGGCATCGGGAGCCTCGCCCTGGGCGGCGGGCTCGACGATCTCCACGCCAGGGATCACGAGGTCGGTGGCCGGGGCGGATCCCGGGGTGATGACGTCGGTGCCGGCGGGGGTCTCCCCGTCGAGGGACTCGGTGACGAGGGTGGGCACCACGGAGCCGCCGTCGGCCTCGACGGATACGGCGATGCGCGGGTCCTGGCTGCCCTTCGTCTCCAGGGCCAGGGAGGAGGAGCCGCCCGCGGGCACGGTGATCTCCCCGTTGCCGGGCAGGCTGAGTCGGCCGATGGAACCGTAGAGGGTGACTTTTGCAGTGGCGGGGGTGACGCCGGGGTTGACCAGTCGCAGCTCGGCCGAGGAGCCCGCCGCGATGGAGCCGCCCACGATCCAGGACATGGCGGCCGGCTGGGTGCAGGGGGCGGCGGTGAGCCCCCGAAGGTCACCGCTCTTGGTCAGAGTCGTCACCGCCCCGACGGCGTTGGCCACCCGGCCGTCCGCGGGGACGAGGGTGAGGATTCCACCCTCGGCAGTACTCATGGAGGTGGCGGTGTCAGTGGGGATGCTCCGACCCGCGTAGGTGGCCGACTGGGCGCTACCGGCTCCCTTGACTGGGACGATGGCAGTGGCGGACTCCATGGCGCCGACGTCGGTCCCCCGCAACGTATTGGTGGGCGCGTGCGGGCAGACGTAGGTGGTGGTGCCTCCGGGCTGGGCCAGGCTCAGGGCCTGCAGCTGGGGAGTCGGTGTGGTCGGCGCGGCGTGCCCCCACCAGGTGACGCCTCCGACGGCTGCGGCGAGCGCGAGGGAGGTCAGGACGCCGACGCCGCGGGCGACCGTCTGCCCCAGTGACCGGCGGTGCCGTCTGGTGCTGTTCGACCTTCTCCGACGCTTCGTGGAGGGGTTGTCGGGCTCGGCGGGCCGGGCGGCCTGGGAGACGGCGGTATCAGTCTCATCCTCCGCCACGGCATCGGTACGGGAGGCGTCGTCAGCGGCCTCGTCGGTGGAGGCGCTGCCCGAGTCCTGATCCTGGCCGGCGGGGCTGTCAGCGCCCTCGTCCGCGCGCTCGTCGTCGGTCTCGTTGTCGGCCTGCTGCGGGCCCGGGCTCGTCGACTCGTGCTGCGGGGGCTGGGGCTCGGACTTCTCCGGTGGCTCCTGCTGGCTGTCGGCGTCGTCCTGACGGGGCTGAGTCATGAGGCCGTCTCCTTTCCGCGTCGCAGGGGCAGTGCCGCCACCAGCGTCAGGGCCCAGACGGCCCAGATCGTGTAGGTCGCGGCGGCAGTGGACCTGCGGGTGTGGGTGACCACCAGCTCCCCGCCCTCGGAGCCGACCGCGAAGCCCTGCTTCCAGCTGCCGTCCTGGGCGCGAACCGTGGTGGCCTCAAGGCGGCGGCCGTCGAGGGTGGCGCTCCAGCCGGCGTCGGAGCGCTCCACCATGACGAGGGTGCGGGGGCCGGCTCCGGCGGGAATCCGGGTGCGGGTCCCCGAACCGGCACCGGTGGAGGCGACCGGGGTGACCTCACCGCCGGAGTCCAGGAGGCTCAGGCGGGCCGAGTCGGGGTGCGCCGAGGACGTGACCCGCCAGGAGTTGCCCGAGGCGGTCTGGGCGAGCTGCTCCAGTCCGGGCGTCGAGGCCAGGCCCACGCGGGCCTCGGCGGTGACGGCGTCACCCTCCTGGTCATCGAGCAGGACGACGGCGATGCCGTGGGCCGCCAGGGCGTCGGCGGCCCCCTTGTCCTGGCCGGCGGTGGCGCGGGTGACGATCTGGGCGAGCTCGGCGTCAGCGGGATCGTCCAGGACGAGAGCCTGACCTGAGGAGGCGCTGGTGGGCCTGGTCCGCCGACCGTCCTTGCTGGGCCTGAGTCCGGGGTCGGCCAGCGCCGCTGCGGCACGGGTGCGCGCCTCGACGTTGACCGCTCCGGGCAGGACGTCGCTGACCTGGGTGCCGGGCCCGCGCCAGATGGTGGCCTGAAGCCCCTGCGGCGTGGAGGTGAGTCTGAGGACCCTTCCGGCCGCCTGCGAGCCCTGGAACTGCTCGGCGATGAGCGGGATCTGCTGGGGCGTGGAGTGCAGCGCCAGGACCCGCGGGTTGCTGGCGCGGTGGGCCTGGTAGGACCAGACGCCGCCGACCACCACCGGGGCGAGCAGGACGAGGCAGGCGACCGTCGTGAAGGCCGCTGTGAGGCGGCGCGATCGCCTCCGCCTCGCCGTGGGGCCACCTGCCGGGGAGGAGGCCGCGTCGGCATCCTTCCGGCTCCTGCGTTCCAGGGCGCGACGGCCGCCTCTGGAACGCTGCCCGAGCAGGGCCCAGATGGTCTCTCCGGCGGTCAGGGCCGCTGCGAGGAAACCGCTCAGCGCCAGGGAGAGACCGGCCCCGGACCACCCGTTGACGGGAGCCAGGCCGCTTCCGTCAACGTCCGGGCCCAGCCCGGTCGGGGTACGCAGGCATAGCCCGGCCAGGAGGAGGCCGCCCACGGCCAGGAGGATGCCGGTGCGGGCCACCCGGACGCGCCGGGAGACGAAGAGCCCGATGACGCCCAGGGCCGGGACCAGCACGAGCAGTACCCGCAGCAGGACGCTCAGGGCCCCGGAGGGCACAAGGGCGTCCAGGTCCATCGGGGAGCCGACCAGCAGGTCGAGGCTGCTCGGCGCCGGTGCGGAGACGGGCAGGCCGATGTCGGTCAGCAGCAGCCGGACCCCTTCGGCCCACCCTGCGCTCCGACCCAGGCGCCAGGCGCCCCACCAGGCCGGGGCGGCGGTGACCAGCATGGGCACCAGGGTGAGGACGAGCTTGAACCCGCGTCGGGTGGTCACCGACAGCAGCAGGATGATGACGGCCAGCACGGCGGCGGTGGCCGGGACGGCCGCGACGACGACGCTCAGCAGCAGTCCTGCGACTGCGGCGGCTGTCGCCGACCCGTAGCCGTACTTCTCGGTGGGAGGCAGGTCAACCTCGGCCTCCCGTGCCGCCTGGGCCCGGGCCGCACGGCCAGTCTCCGCCTCATCCTCACCGCGGTCATGAGCCTCATCGTCCGAGGTGTCATCCGGGGCGGGGTTACTGTCAGCCTCCCCGTCCTGGGCGGGCTCGGCATCGCCCTCAGCATTCACTGCATTCACTGCATCCGCAGCATCCACTGCGTCCGCAGCATCCTCAGTGCCCTCGGCCCTCGAGTCGGCCTGCGCTTCGGCCTGCGCCTCCTCATCCAGGTGGGCGAGGTCGGTGACCTTCTCGGTGGAGAAGCGGTCGAGCTCGGCGCGCTCCTCGTCGGTGAGCAGGTGGGCACCCACCAGTCCGGACAGAACGAGGTCCCGTCGGTCGGCGCCTACCGCGCGGGCCAGGGCCAGCAGCGCCCAGGGGAGGACGAGGTGGACCAGGAGAGCGCCGAGGCGCCCTTGGCCCAGGGCGAGCAGGAGGCTGGGGGACAGGGCCCACACGAGTGCCGCCCAGGCCCGTAGCACCACCTTCCGGGTCATCGTGCCGGCGGCGAACCACGCCCCCAGCGCCGCCAGGGGCAGGGCCAGGAGAACCAGGGCGCTGATGAGCGCGCTGGTCTCCAGACCCACCAGTCTTCCCAGGGCCGCCGGTAGGGCAAGGATGGCCAGCAACGGGGTGACGCCGCCCGGGTATCCGTCCGCGGTGGCGATCCAGGTGCTCCAGGCGCTGTCCCACATCTGACGCCAGTCGCCGCTGAACAGGGGCAGGGCCCCACCGGTGATGGAGCGGGTCAGCAGCAGCCGGGACAGGCCGTAGGTGCTCAGTACCAGTACCAGCACCATGACCGCGCTCAGGGTGCGGCGCCGGCTGCGGGCCAGTGCGGCGAGCTCGCGCAGCTCGAGCTCGCTGGGAGCTGCCGCACGGGCGCGACGCTCGCGCTCCTGGCGGGTGCGGTCGCGGCGCACCCCGCGAATCTCGGCCGCCGTGGCGTAGAGGCGCCCCAGCGCGGATGCGGGCACCTTGGTGTGTTGAGCGAGCCGGCGTCTGGCGGCCCTGACCCGTCGGCCGCGTCCGGCCACGGCCAGAGCCGCACCGAGCTCGTCTCGGGCCAGCGCCGGCGCCTTGGAGGCCAGGCGCCACACGAAGCGCATGAGTCCGAGGATGACGAACCAGGTCAGCAGCAGGCCGATGGGCCGGGCGGAGAAGGCCGCCCAGTTGGTGAGCTGGGCGCTGCGCCGGGCCCGGAAGGACCTCTCCGGGTCGGGCTCGGGCAGCGCGACCTCGATGGCCTCGGCGTCGGTGCGGGGCTGCGCACCGGAGGAGTGCGAGACGGACGCGGGGCGGCGAAGCCCCTGGTAGGAGGCCCGTCGGTGGCGGATGACGGCGGTGGGTTCGACGATGACGCGGTATCCGGCCAGGCGCGCGGCGCGCGAGAACTCCAGACCGTCGCCGAAGGGGCCGAGCCACGGGGCGATGCCGCCGATCTCCTCCCACACGGCCCGGTCGACGAGGGCGCCGGCGGTTCCCACGGCCAGGACATCGCTGCGGTCATCGTGCTGGCCCTGGTCGACCTCGCCGGGGACGATGTCGTTGGCGCGCCGGGCCGAGGCGGTGGCGCGCAGCCCGACCTCCAGAAGCAGCTCGGGGTTGTCCCAGCCCACCTGCTTGGGCCCGACGACTCCCACGGAGCGCGCATTGGTCGCGGCAGTCAGCAGCCGCTCGAGGCAGTCCTCAGCTGGGGCGGAGTCGTCATGGAGCAGCCAGAACCACACCTGGTGCTCCGGCATCTCCGGGGCGGCCTCGGTGGGAGCCACGAGCCGCTGCTCGTAGGCGGTGATCGGTGACAGCGCCCCGGTGGGGCCAGTGATGGGACCCGAGCCCGACAGCAGCAGGTCCCGCACCGAGGTGCGCGGCCCGTTCGAGGTGGCCTCACTGTCCGAGCCCTCTGCGTCGTCGGCGCCCTCCGAGCTGCGGCGCTTGCGGTTGCCGGCGGCCACGAGTCCGGCGTAGGCGGTCAGCCCCCGGGAGACGGCGTCTCCGAAGTTCTTGGCCTCCTTGGCCCTGACGACGCGCACCGCGGTGACGGTATCCAGCCCCGACCGCTCCACGAGCTCCTCGATCGGGGTCCCGTCCCCCAGCCCGTTGGCTCGCGAGGCGACATCGACGACGAGGACGACGTCGGGCGCGCAGGTTTGTGAGGTGATCGCGGACAGTGTCTGCGCCAGAAACGGGCTCGCCCCGGCCGACACGACGACGGCCAGGGCTCCTACCCGACTGGCTCCCTGTGTGGAGCCGGCGGGGGTCATACCGCGCGACGCTTGAGCTTGCGCCGCTCGCGCTCCGACATGCCGCCCCAGATACCGAAGCGCTCGTCGTTGGCGAGGGCGTACTCGAGGCACTCCTCGCGAACCTCGCAAGTCGCACAGACTCGCTTGGCCTCGCGTGTGGAACCGCCCTTCTCAGGGAAGAAGGCCTCAGGGTCCGTCTGAGCGCACAGAGCGCGCTCCTGCCACGCCAGAGGACCTTCATCGACGTCGTCACCGCCACCGAAGAGGAGTGACAGCACCTCCGCGTCAGGCTCCTCTGGGTGCTTCAGTGGGCCGTCGCCGAGGATGTTCCACATGCCGGCCTCCCTTCGATCCGAGCTTCTTGCCAGTAAGAATTACATGCGTGTGAGACAAGGCCAGTCAAGCCGGGGAGGGAAACTTCACCCTCTCGTGACCGTCGACATCATTCCTTGATATATCAAGGAATACCCCCATCTGGTTGCCACCATATGTTGACTTCCTACAAATCCCCTGAGAGGCTCCCGCTACCTGACTGACAGCAGAAATACCCACGGTGTTCCAGAGAATTTCAGGGCACCTGACGCACGGTGACATATTGCTCCGACCGACTGGGCATTACCAGGGAGGTTCCTGAAAGTCAGTGGATCTGCTTCAATCGGGGTCATGCCAGATCCCCTGCTGCCGCTGCTCCCCGGCCCTCAGGATGCCGACAGGCCGTGGCTCATTTGTTATGGAATCGACGAACGAGTCGAGCTGACCGGACACGTCCTGTCCATGTGGCTGGCGAAGACCGCGGGATTCGTCACATCGGAGTCGGCACCCGGTGATGGAGTCCATGTGGCACTCCCTCCTCACTGGCGGACCGTCGCCTGGGCGTGCGGTACGTGGCTGGCGGGGCGCAGTGTGCTCCTGGGGAGCAGCGAGGAGATCCGTGCCGCCGGCCTCGTCCCCGAGCTGAGCGTGGCCTTCACCCCGGAGAGCCTCTGCGAGGAGGCCGAGGCGCAGGTGCTGGTCCCGTCCGCCTCGCTGGCGCTGCGCTGGCCGGGCGAGCTACCCGCTCTCGTGCTCGACGGCGCCGCTGACCTCATGCACTATCCCGACCACTTCACTCCGGTGAGCGCCGCTGGCGACCTGACGTGCCTCAGTGACCTCACCGCTGAGATGGCAGTGCCTGCGGATCCGGGCGCTCCTGCGGGCACCGTCCCGTCGAGCGACGGGCCCACCATCCTCACGCGCGCCCAGCTGGTGGCCCAGGTCGAGGCGGCCGGCGCATCCACAGGGGCCGACAAGGCCTCCGCCTCGCGTGCCGTCCTGGTGCGCAGCCCCGACACGGCCCAGATGCTCCAGGAGGTCCTAGTCGCCTGGCGCACCGGACGTACAGCGGTGGTTCTCACCCCCGAGGCGGGTGACGACGTCGCCGCGGCCGCCGTCCGGCAGGAGGGCATCACCGAGTGGGTCGGCGGGTCTCAGTCACACTGACGCCCCGTTGAGCACCGGGGTCAGGGGACGTCGGCCTGGACGAGGGCCCCCTCCCCCTCCACGAACAGGCTGCGTTCGTCGGCACCGACGAACACGGCCTCGCCTTGGGCAAGGGTCTGGGAGTCGGCCTGGGACACCAGGGTCATGGCGCCCTCGACGGCCAGGAGGATGCGCGGCCCCCGTCCGGGGACCGGCAGGCGCCCGTCGGCGGCCACCACGGTGGTGACCATGAGCTCGAAGTCGTCCACCGGCGCGTAGTAGGCGCGGGTGGCACGAGAGAGGTACTCGGGGGCCGGGCGCACCGGCGGCGCCGCCACGTAGTCGACACAGGCCAGCATCTCGGGGACGTCGATGTGCTTGGCGGTCAGTCCGGCGCGCAGCACGTTGTCCGAGGAGGCCATGACCTCCACGCCCAGACCGGAGATGTAGGCGTGCACGCTTCCCGCGGGCACGAACAGTGCCTCACCGGGCTGCAGGGTGACGGGGTTGAGCAGGAGCGCGGCGGCAATGCCGGGGTCTCCGGGGAAGGTGTCGGCCATCTTCACGGCGTTGGAGTCCACCCGCAGCGACGGGGAGGTGCCGGCCTCGAACCTGGCGGCGATCTCAGCGACGAGGGCGTCGATCTCCTGGGGGCTTGGACGGGTGGCGGCTGAGACGACGTCGGAGAAGACCTGCCGGATGCCGTAGCGGGTGGGGTTGAGACGCAGGGTGCGTCGCATCCGGCGGGCCAGGGGGCTGTCCAGCCCGGAGAGGACCTCGACGGCGCGGCGCGGGGCCCGGAAGCCGGCAACGGCCTGGAAGCGGGTAAGGGCCAGGACCATCTCCGGCTTGTGGTTCGTGTCCTTGTAGTTGCGGCAGGGGTGGTCCAGGGCGATGCCCGCCTCGTTCTCCAGAGCGTAGCCCTCGGCGGCCTGGGCCTGACTGGGGTGGACCTGGAGGGACAGGGGCTGCTCGGGAGCGATGAGCTTGAGGAGGAAAGGCAGCCGGCGCCCGAAGCGCCAGATGATGTCCTCACCCAGGAGACGCTCCGGCTCGGCGTCGATGAGCTCGGACAGCACGCCGCCCTCAGCAACCTGGGCGGGACCGGCCGGGTGGGATCCGTACCAGGCTTCGGCCCAGGGGGCGCCGTCCTCGGCCCTGCCCAGAAGGGCGGGGATGGCCGAGGTCGACCCCCAGGAGTACTGCTGTCGGGCAGGCTCAAGTCGTCTCATAGTGCCTCACCGTACCGGCACAGGATCCCAGCCGAGCTCGTGAGGGAGTCCTTCGGATACTTCTCCCCCATGAGACTCGACGCCACCTGTCTTGAGGCAGTGGCTCCCGGGTGGATTGGGAGGCGGTGGGGGCGGGCAGGCGGGGCATGATGACCAGAATGGCGGTGGCCCAGTAGACGTAGACGCCGGAGGCCAGGACCGCGAGCAGGTTCCACTGGGGGGAGCCGTAGCGCACGAGGTGCTCGGGGAAGTGGGTGGGGGCGATCAGCATGACGACGCCACTGCCCACCGCCGCCAGGCACTCGAGATCCCACCCGGTTCTACGCACGCCTGAGGCGAGCCCGACGACGGCCCGCCACACGAGAGTCATGACGAGGGGAAGGGCGAAGACCCAGTGGTGTACCCAGGCCACGGGCGAGACCATCGGGGCGATGAGACCGACGATGCCGAAGGCGAGCAGGTCATCGCCGTGGCCAGTCAGGCGCGCGGACTGCCGAGCGATGACATACACGACGGCGATAGCCAGTACCATCCAGACAGCAGATGACAAGGGAGCCGGGAGAACTCTGGAGAGCAGTCCACGCAGCGACTGGTTCTCGGTGTCCCACCAGGTGGAGGCGACTCGGGTGGAGTCCCATACGGCCGACCCCCAGAAGGTCAGGGACTCCCTGGGAGCAAGGAGGAATCCGATACCAGTGCAGGTGGCGGCACTGCCCAGTGAGACGAGCAGCGCCCGCCAGTCACGTCTGAACAGCGGCAGCAGGAGGAAGACGGCGGGTGTGAGCTTGACAGCGATGGCGATGCCGGTGAGCAGGCCACGCGGCCAGGGAGTCCGGCGGGGGAGCCAGTCGGCGGCCAGCAGGGTGATAAGGAAGAGCCCGACCTGTCCCCATGTCAGGTGCGAGACCACAGGCATGAGCAGAGCCAGGGCGTTGGCGGCGGCCAGCGCGGTCCAGACTCCACCGCCGCAGCGGCGGATAACGATCCAGGAGAGGATGGCGAGCGCCGCCAGGCAGGCCACGGTGTGGGCGGCCGCCGCTCGTACCGGGCCGCCGAGCGCCGTGCCTGTGAGCAGGGCGGCCCCGAAGGGCGGGTAGGTGAAGTACATGAGGAAGCCGGGTACCCCGGTGTCGAGCGGCTCGGCATAGAGGGGCTGGCCGTGAAGGAGATGCTGCGCTCCTACCCGATAGACGAGGAAGTCAATGTGCAGCTCCGGCTGAAGAGCAGCGTCGAGGAGGGCACCGACAACTGTCACCAGTGACCACAGGACAATGAGGGCGTGGGCTGCCCTGGTCGTTCCCCAGCGCGGTAACGCATTATCCATATGAGGTGCTCTTTCCAGCCGACGGGAAGGACCCGGG
This sequence comes from Actinomyces acetigenes, assembly GCF_031296635.1. Taxonomy (NCBI): domain Bacteria; kingdom Bacillati; phylum Actinomycetota; class Actinomycetes; order Actinomycetales; family Actinomycetaceae; genus Actinomyces; species Actinomyces acetigenes. The sequence goes on along the minus strand of NZ_JASPFC010000013.1, from coordinate 53,619 downwards.
GCGGGTGACGAGAGAGGACTCGCTGAGGGCCACCGCGCACCGGAGCAGAACCTGAACAGGCTCCAGAAAACGTCCCAGAGAACCCTGAACCCAACCCTGCCGACCGGCAGTATTCCACTGATCGACGCCCCCATCTACCTCAGCATCGCACCGACCTCAATTCATGACTCTGTTCTTCATCACAGTGCTCGCTGCTGCGCACCTGCCCCAAGAAAAGCTCGCACTCCCATCTCTGGTGACCGCGGGAGCACCGGTGAGGGTGACGTCGAAGACGAGCCGGCCTCACGCAGGTCCTCCTAGCCGTTCACCTCCGGAGCCGGGAAGGGGGTGACGTCGGCCAGACGGGGGTGCGCCTTGTCCTTGTCGGAGAGGATGGCCTCACTCAGCGCGATCGGCCAGGGCACGTTCACCGTCTCATCGGCCAGGTTGAGGAAGGTGTACTGGGCGTCGGACGACCAGTGGTCGTTGACCAGGTAGGTGTAGGCAGTGTTGGGCTCCAGCGTCTGATAGGCGTTGCCCACGCCCCGAGGCACGAATACCGCCACCGACGGGTCGATCTCGCAGGTGTAGACGGCTCCGAAGGAGGGCCCCTCGCGCAGGTCCACCCAGGCACCAAAGACGCGGCCGGTGGCCACCGAGACGAACTTGTCCCAGGGCTCGGCGTGGATGCCGCGGGTGACCCCGACCTCGTTGTTGAAGGAGATGTTGTTTTGAACCGGCCCGAAGTCCGGCAGCCCCAGGGCCAGCATCTTCTCCCTCTGCCAGTTCTCCTTGAACCAGCCGCGGTTGTCCCCGTGAACAGTCAGGTCGATCCGCAGGAATCCCGGAATCGGCGTCTCCTCGATGGCGAGCGGCTTGCCCAGCTCGATCTGCCCCATTGATGGCCCCTTCTGTACGCACTGGTCTCAGTCTCGGCGCCACCGTGTCTGCGAGGCGCCGCCGTGCGAGTCTATCGGCGCGGCCTGCTCGACACCCCTCAGACGGGGCCGCCAGGGACGGAACGTGCCGGAAACCACGGAGAAGAGCTCCCGATCCGCTCGGTCCTGGCGCCATTCGGGGCCGGAATGGGTCATGCTTGGGGTATGCGAGGAATCATTCTGGCCGGAGGCTCCGGCACGCGACTCAACCCGATCACCCTGGGGACCTCCAAGCAGCTGGTCCCCGTCTACGACAAGCCGATGGTCTACTACCCGCTGACCACCCTCATGCTCGCCGGGATCCAGGACGTCCTGGTCATCACCACTCCCCACGACGCCCCCTCCTTCCACCGCCTCCTGGGCGATGGCTCCCAGCTCGGCGTCAACCTGTCCTACACCGTTCAGCAGAAGCCCAACGGCCTGGCTCAGGCCTTCGTGCTGGGCGCCGACTTCATCGGCGACGACAGCGCCGCCCTGGTCCTGGGCGACAACATCTTCTACGGCCCCGGCATGGGCACCCAGCTGCGCCGCCACACCAGCCCCGACGGCGGTGTCGTCTACGCCTACCAGGTCGCCGACCCCACGGCCTACGGCGTGGTCGAGTTCGACGAGAACTTCAAGGCGATCTCCATCGAGGAGAAGCCGGCCCAGCCCCGCTCCAACTACGCCGTTCCCGGCCTGTACTTCTATGACAACGACGTCGTCGAGATCGCGAAGAACCTCAAGCCCTCCGCCCGCGGCGAGTACGAGATCACCGACGTCAACCGCACCTACCTGGAGGCCGGCAGGCTCACCGTAGAGGTCCTGCCCCGCGGCACCGCCTGGCTCGACACCGGCACCTTCGACTCCCTGGCCGACGCCACCGGCTTCATCCGTACCGTCCAGCACCGTCAGGGCCTCAACATTGGCGCCCCCGAGGAGGTCGCCTGGCGCATGGGCTTCATCGACGACGAGGGCCTGCGCCAGCGCGCTGAGCCCCTGGTGAAGTCCGGGTACGGCGCCTACCTCCTGGGCCTGTTGGAGAACCAGCAGTCCTGAGGTACCCGCCGGAGCGTCCAACGCGCTCCTCTCCTCATGCCTTGTGGGTGGGTAGCGCCATGGCGCCACCCACCCACAGTGCTTACGAGCCCTGCGTCTCCTCTTGCCCCTGAGGTGCACGCGTCAGCATCGCCATGGCGACTCCTAGAGCCGCAGTAGCGAAGCATGTCGTGAGGAACCAGACCATCATGGGCGAGACCGGCACGCTCCACCACCACTCGATGTGCTTGTTGAGATTGAGCTCCCACCACTCGTGGATTCCCTGAACGAATGGTCGCCTCAAGCGCTGTGGCGCACAGAAGCCGAGCGCACACCCCGCCGACCTATCTGGGTGGAAGTTGTAGCACTTCATGGAGTCGTCCGACACCGCAACCGGGACCCGGGCCACCGGATCACCGTTCATCACACTGGTCTGGCAGTACTCCCACGCTGGGCGGGGACACCAAGGTGGAAGTCATCATCAGGAGACGAGTCCACTGGAGAGGGACACCGCCCACCCGAGTCCGGTCAGCAGCATGAGAACCAGGAGGAGTCCACCGGCCAGTGCCGGGCGCCGGGACAACGTTGCCCCGGTCTCTATGCGACTCATGGGCAGTCGTAAGTACGTGGTGAGCTCACGTCTCATACAGATCTCCGACAGGAAACAGGGATGAGAGGGATGCAATCCCACGAGGGACAACCTACAGCAGGCCCTGAAGATAAACGTTCAGACGCTCCGTAGAGTCAGCCGGGGTGAAACCTGTGGCCTTGATCCTCGCCAGGTCCAGGACCGAGCTCAGTGGCCGCGGCGCGATCCCCTCCTGACCTGCGTAGTACTCCTCAGTGGTGACGGGAGTGACCTCGTCGGGGCTGTGGCCGGCCTTCTCATAGACCCGCTTGGCGATATCGGCCCAGGAGAGGATCGGGCCGTCACCAGAGAGGTTGTAGGTGCCGAACTCGGCGCCCGAGGTGATGAGGTGGATGATGCCGGCTGCCAGATCGGAGGCGAAGGTGAGGCGCCCGGTCTGGTCGGCCACAACCCGTGGGCTGATACCGCGCTCGGCCAGGGAGAGCATCGTCTTGACGAAGTTCTTGCCATCGCCGACCACCCAGGAGGTGCGCACCAGGTAGTGCCGGGGGCAGACACTGACGGCGGCGTCCCCGGCCGCCTTGGACTGACCGTAGACGCCCAGCGGCGAGGGGGTCTCCTCCTCGGTGTGGACAGCCGTCACGCCGTCGAAGGTGTACTCGGTGGACAGGTGCACCAGAGTCAGGCCGTGCTGGACGGCCGCTCGGGCCAGGTTGACCGGCCCGACCGTGTTGGCCCGCCAAGACAGCCGACGGCCCTCAGGGGTCTCCGCCCCGTCCACGTTGGTCCAGGCCGCAGCGTTGATGATGATGTCGTACCCCGACCAGTCCCAGGCGGACATGGCGGCCGTATCCGAGATGTCCACCTCAGGCAGGTCGATGCCGGTGGGATCGAAGCCCGCCTGCGGCAGCAGGGCCATGAGCGCACGCCCCAGCTGACCGTTGGCGCCGGTGACGAGAACACGTCCGTACGTCTTCCCTTCTTCGCGCCCGGCACGAGGAAGGGAGGTCCCCTCAGTCTGCAGGGGCATGATCTCATTCACTGGCGTCTCTTCCTTCCCGCTGAGCGTCGTCCTGCTGACGTCTCATAAGAGTCATCAACCTGTCGATGAACATTACACGAGTGCGCCGGCCGTCTCGGTCGATATCACTGAGGCCAACGACATGCTGCACGCCACGAACACGGAGGGCATCAGCGTGCCATGGCGGCGTGGTAGGCCTCGACATGCGCCTGGGCGGAGGCCCTCCAGGTGAACTCGGCGGCCCGCTTCGGGGCAGCGGCTCCCAGGGCCCGGCGCCGATCGGGCTGGGCGTCCAGGACCACGAGGCCCCGGGCGATGGCCTGGGCGTCCGATCCGCAGTAGGCGACGGCGTCGCCCCCGACCTCCGGAAGGCTCAGCTCGCGGGTGGTCAGGACGGCGGCCCCGCAGGCCATGGCCTCCAGGACCGGCAGGCCGAAGCCCTCACCGATGGAGGGATAAGCCAGGATCTCGCATCCGGACAGGAACCCGGGCAGGTCCTCCAGGGGCAGGTAACCGGGCCTCAGGACGGTCAGGTGCCGGGGCACCTGAGCCAGGGCGGGCTCGATATCCTCATCCCACCCGGGTCCACCGGCCAGGACCAGGGCTGGGGCGTCCTCGCAGTCGCGGAAGACGCTGGCCCAGGCGCGCACCAGGTTGGGAACGTTCTTGCGGGGCTCCAGGGTCCCCAGGAAGCCGATGTAGCGCCGCCCCTCCAGTCCGAGGGAGGCAGCCACGCGGGCCCGTTCGGCGTCGTCGACCGGGTGGAACACGGAGGTGTCCACGCCGTGGTAGGCGATGTGGAAGCGCTCGGTATCGCCACCGACGTACTTGATGGTCTCGTCGCGGGTGGCCTGCGAGGGGACGACCAGCGCGTCGGCCCGCCGCACGGCCCGGCGGATGGCGTTGGTGAAGAACTTCTGCTTGATGGGCGAGTGCGCCTGCGGGTGGGAGAAGAACGTGGCGTCGTGGAGGGTAACGACCACGGGCACCTGGTGCAGGGCCGGGAAGGTGTAGTGGGGCGAGTGCAGGACATCGGGGCGGATCCGGTGGATGAGTGCCGGTAGCCCCGTCTGTTCCCAGGCCATCCGGGCACCGCGCGACTCCATGGACTGCGAGACCGGGAAGAGGTGGGCGCGGGGCACCTTGGTGGAGAAGTGCGCCACGTCCCGCTGCTGGACGGCCATGGCCAGGTTGACGCCGCAGGCGATGAGCTCGGGGACAAGGTCGTCGACATAGCGCCCCACGCCTCCGAGATCAGCCGGGATCGCCGTCGCATCAAGAAGAACCTTCATGACGGCAGGCTACCGCGCCGCGCGCGCTCACCCCGTACTCTGAGCCCATGAGCGCAGATCCTTCCCGCCCGGCGCACTCCCCGGCCCCTTCCCCCTCCCCCGCCTCCCGCACCGCGTCCTCCACCGCCAACGGCTCGCGCCCACCGGCTCGCCCCCGCGGCCCCAGGGTGGGCATGGTGGTGGAGCAGCTGTGGCAGCCCGTCCCCGGGGGCTCGGGCACCTACATCGTCGAGCTCGCCCAGGCCCTGCGCGCCCGGCGGGTGCCCGTGGCCGGGATCACCGCCCGTCACCAGGGGGCTGCCTCCCCCCGGGAGGTCGGTCTACCACCGATGCCCATACGCTCCTCCCACCTGCCTCGCACCGCACTGTACGAATCCTGGAACCGCCTGGGGCTGCCTCGGGCCGAGTCCATCCTGCCCGGCACCCAGCTCATTCACGCCACGACCTGGGCATTGCCCCCCACCTCGTTGCCGCTGGTCGTCACCGTGCACGACCTGGCCTTCCTGCGCTCACCCGAGCACTTCACCGCGCGCGGCAACGCCTACTTCAGCCGCTGCCTGGAGCGAGTCATCACCGAGGCCAACGCCATCGTCGTCCCTTCCCAGGCCACCGCTGACGACTGCATCGCGGCGGGCATCGACGCCGCCCGCCTCTACGTCATCCCGCACGGAGTGCGCACCCGTGCCGTCACCGACGAACAGATCCGAGACTTCCGGGCTACCCGGGGCCTCACGCGCGACTACATCCTGTGGACGGGTACGCGCGAGCCCCGCAAGAACCTGCTGGGACTGCTGCGGGCCTTCGCACTGCTCATCGAGGAGCACGACGACGCCGGTGGCCTCGATCTGGTCCTCGTCGGTCCGGCCGGTTGGGGCGACGACGCCGCCGAGCGCGAGCTGCTGACCCGACTGGGTGATCGGGTCCACGTCACCGGCAGGCTCGACGACGACGAGCTGGCGGCCGCCTACAGCGGCGCCCGCGCCTTCTGCTTCCCCTCCATCTGGGAGGGCTTCGGTCTGCCGGTCCTGGAGGCCATGGCCTACAGAACCCCGGTGGTCACCAGCGCCGGGACCTGCATGGCCGAAGTGTGCGGACAGGCCGGCCTGCTGGCCGACCCCGCCTCGCCGCGTGAGATCGCAGACCGGCTCGCCCGGGCCATTGGAGCGGAGCACGACGAGCTGGCCGAGGCCGGCCGCGAGCGCGCCCGAACCTTCACCTGGGAGGCCTGCGCCGCAGCGCACACGGAGGTCTATCACGCCCTCATCGGGGGTGCGGTGTGACCCAGCCCGTCAGGCGTCCTTCAGCTCGCGTCGTCATCGTCAACTGGCGCCAGGCCGAGCTGACGATCCGGGCGGCCCGCTCCATCCGTGAGCAGCTGGGAGACGGGGACGGGCTCGTCGTCGTGGACAACGCCTCCGGTGACGGCTCGGCCGGGCTTCTGCGCCGGGAGGGGCTCACGGTGGTCGAGTCGAGCGAGAACCGGGGCTTTGGTGCCGGCGTCAACCTCGGCGCCCGGGGAATGGCTGAGGATGTCCTCGTCCTGCTCAACAATGACGCGGTGGCCGAGTCCGGCTTCCTCGAGGCGCTCCTGGCCCCTCTGAGCGACCCGCCGTCCGCAGTGGCTCCGGCCGCGGCGACGGCGCGGATTCTGCTGGCCGGCCGCTGGATGCCGGCCGCCCCGGGGCAGCAGGACGCACTCGTCTCCCCGCACACCGGGCGGTGGACCCGGCTCGACGACGAGGCCGCTGCCCGCGGCGAGGGGGAGGCCCTGGTCAACTCCACGGGCAACCTGGTGGATGCCTCGGGCAACGGCTATGACCGGGACTGGCTGGTGCCCGCCGAGCGGGAGCACTCCCCCAGCGAGGTCTTCGGCCTGTGCGGGGGCGCTTGTGCGATCCGGCGTGAGGCGTGGCAGGCCCTGGGGGGCTTCCGCGAGGACCTGTTCATGTACTATGAGGACACGGATCTGTCCTGGCGCCTGCGTGAGCGCGGTTGGCGAGTCGTCTACGTGCGTGAGGCCGTGGCGCGCCACGAGCACGCCTCCTCCTCGGGAACCGACTCACCGATGTTTATCCGGGTCAACGCCCGCAACCGGATTCTGACAGCCGCCGCCCACAGTCCGGCCCCGGTGGTGATGCAGGCGCTGGCCCGTACACTGGTGCGTTCCCTGCGGGGGCCGCAGCGCGGCCCGGTGGTGGCGGGACTGGCTCAGGCCGTCGCCGGTCTGCCACGCGAGCTGCGTCGGCGGGCGAGAGGTTCGTCGAGTAGCCACTGATTGCGGCACACGACTACGCCGTTCGTACCCCTAACCGTTACAGTTACCGAACCGACGTCGTCAGACGCACCGCGTCACCGGACAGTACCGTCAAGCACGCGGCATTCGCATGATTGGATCAAGGAGGACCCTCGACATGGCTGGACCCGCCACACAATCCCCACGGGTCACCGTGGTGACCCGGACCCGCAACCGTCCCCTGATGCTCAAGCGAGCGGTTCAGTCGGTCGGGGCGCAGTCCTTCCAGGATCTCGAGCTCGTCATCGTCAACGATGCCGGGAGTACTGAGCCCGTGGAGAGTGCTCTGGCCAGTGCCCCCGAGTGGCTGCGTGAGCGCACCACGGTGGTCACCAATGAGACCTCTCACGGGCGCGAGGCCGCCCTGGAGGATGGCCTGGCCGCCTCCTCCTGTGAGTTCTTCGCGATCCATGACGACGACGACTCCTGGGAGCCCAGCTTCCTGGCTGCCTGCGTGGCCCACCTCGATGAGCACCCCAAGCACGGTGCCGTGGCAACACGCTGCGACGTAGTCGATGAGATGGTCACCGAAGAGGGGCTGGTCGAGCGAGGCCACTGGGTGATGACGAAAGACGGGGAGAGCTGGACCCTCATCGACACGATGGTGGCCAACTACGTCCCGCCGATCTCGCAGCTCATCCGCCGTGAGGTGGCCGACCGCATCGGCCACTGGGACGGCAACCTGCTGACCCAGGCCGACTGGGACTTCAACCTGCGTCTGCTGGCAACCTCCCCGGTGGGCTTCATCAACGGGGAGCCGTTGGCCCACTGGCACCATCGTGACTCCACCGACGGGACGATGGGCAACTCCGTCGTCGTCGACGCCGTCCATCACCGCACCGACAACCTCGCCATCCGGGACCGCTACGCCCGTCTATCCCTAGAGGGCGCCGGGACCGAGGCCTCCGTCTCGCACAGCGCGCCAGCCGCTCCCGGGAACTTGGGCCTCCTGCTGGTCTCGGCGGAGTACTACCACCGGCTCGAGGAACGTCTGCACCAGCACGAGGAGCATCTACGTGAGCACGAGAAAAAGCTGGATCAGCAGAACGCGTACCTGACCCAGTCCATCGCGCAACTTCATGAGGACATGCATTCTCTGCGCTTCACCATTGGCGACCTGCACGACTCGATCCGTCATGTCCTGATGCAGCTCCATGAGACCAAGGGGAAGATCGACCACCTCGAGGCCACGGTCAAGCCCTTCTTCCGCACTGTGGCCCAAGGAGTCAAGAGGATTCGGCGGGGCTGAGCAGCGGCTCTGCCCGCCCCGCCGAGCCTCAGCTGTTCTTGACGGGCTTGACCATGGGGCGCGGCGGGGTGATCCGCTCGAAGTGTGCCCCCAGGGCCACCAGTCCCCCGGACTCCATGCGTGGGCCCGGGGTGATGTCGAAGGCGGTGGCCTTCTGGTAGACGTCGATGACGCTGGAGAGCTGCCAGGGCTGGATGGATCCGGAGATGAGGTAGGCGCCCGGCCGCAGCATCATCGCGGGGATGGAGACGTCCACGGCCCCCTCGCCCGGCTCAATCCTCTCGGGCTGGAAGCCGTCGTCGAGACCGTGAAGTCCCCAGGCGAAGAAGCCCTCACGGGTGTCGATGGAGCAGCCGAAGACGGGCTTCTCAATCGTCTCCTCGCAGCGGTAGTGAAGGCGAATGGTGGCCTCGTCCCCGGTACGCATGGAGGTCACCGGCCGGCCGCTGCGGTCAAGCAGCTCGATGCGGCTGATCTGGGCCTCACCGCTGCCGAAGCGGGTGCCGATGCCCTCCTTGACCTGTTTGGCACCGTGAGTGACATCGGAGTACTTGTCGATCACCTCGGGGGCCGGACCGACCTCCTTGAGCCGGCCGTGGTCGAGCCAGGCGACCTCATCGCAGAAGGTGCGCATCTGCTCCAGGCCGTGGGAGACGACGACAACGGTGCGGCCGTCCTCGCGGAACTCGGCGAACTTGTCCATGCACCGTTCTTGGAACTCCATGTCACCGACGGCCAGGACCTCGTCAACCAGGAGGATCTCCGGCTCGACGTGAATGGACACTGAGAAGCCCAGGCGCACGTACATGCCCGAGGAGTAGTTCTTCACTGGCTGATCGATGAACTCACCCACCCCGGAGAAGTCGACGATGTCATCGAACTTGGCTTCGATCTCCTTACGGCTCATCCCCAGGATGGCGCCGTTGAGGAAGATGTTCTCCCGCCCGGAGAGCTCGGGGTGGAAGCCCGAGCCGACCTCCAGCATGGCGGCCATGCGCCCCCGGGCGGTGATGGAGCCCGAGTCGGGAGCCAGGATCTTGGCGATGCACTTGAGCAGCGTGGACTTGCCCGATCCGTTGTGTCCCATGAGCCCGAAGGTCTTGCCCTCGGGAATGTCGAAGGTGATGTCCTTGAGCGCCCAGAAGTCCTCGTAGATGCCGCGGCCCCGTTGCAGAATGGCACCCTTGAGGGACTGGTTGCGGTGGTGGTAGATCCTGAAGCGCTTGGAGACGTCCTCGATGCGCACGGCTGGCACGGCCGAGGATGCTGCCGAGGAGCTCTGCGCCGACGACGTTGATGATGTGGACGATCCGGTTGTTGCAGTCATCTGACGTATCAGAGCTCCTCAACGATGCTCGCCGAGTGCCGGCGGAAAAAGACCAGGCCCAGTGAGAGCATGACGACCGCCCACCCCAGGCAGGCCAGGAAGACCGGTAGCGACGGCAGGGCGAAATCGTACAGGCAGGATCGGAAGGCCTCGAGGTAAGTCTCGGCCGGGTTGAGCCGAGCGATCGTCGTGATGGGAATTGGTGCGCCGTTGATCTGCCATCCAGCGTCGAATAGGCGGTTCTGGACTCCGTCGAGCATGTTCAGCGGGAAGACGACGCCGGAGGCGTACATCCAGATCTGGTTGAAGATCTGCCACAGGTGGCCGAGGTCCCGGAAGTAGACGGTGGCGATGGACAGCATGAGGCCCAGTCCGACGGCGAACATGCCCGCCAGCACGGTGACGACAAACAGCGCCGGGATCATGAGGAGGACCCCGGGACCGCCCATCAATATGGCGATGATGATCAGCACGAGCAGCTCGAAGGCGAAGTCCACGGCCAGGGAGAGCACCGCGGAGTAGATGAGGACCTGGCGGGGGAAGTAGACCTTGGTGAGGAGCCCCGAGTTGTTCACGAGGGCGTTCATGGAGGCCATGATGCCGTTGGAGAAGAAGGTCCAGCTGAGCACCCCGATGCCGATCCACAGGGCGAAGGAGTCGATCCCGGAGTTGCGGCCCTCCTGCACTCCCCCGCGGAAGACAACACCGAAGATGAGGGCGAAGATGGCGATGGTGGCCAGGGGGTTGATGAAGGACCACAGGCGCCCCAGGGCGGTGCCCTTGAACTCCGAGGAGACCGAGCGCTGAGTCAGCCGAAGGGTGAGGTCCAGCGTCTGGCGGGCGTCCTCCGAGCGGAGCAGTCGAGAGAGCATCATAGGCTCACACCTCCGTCGCAGTGCCTGTGTGCGTGGGTGGAACCGCCCCCTCCTGGGCGTCGATCCAGTCGCACAGCCGGTTGATACCCTCGGTGACGCCGACCCGGGGCTCCCAGTCCAGCGCCTGGCGGGCGCGCGTAGTGTCGGCCCAGGCTGCGCGCACGTCGCCGTCACGGAACTGGCCGGTGACGTGCGGGGCAGGCGCTCCATAGTGCGCGGCGATGACCTGAGCGATCTGCATGATGGTGGTCCGCTCCCCCAGGCCGATGTCGTAGGGCTTGACGGCGGCCGGCGAGTGCAGGACGCCGGCCACGATGGCGGAGGCGACGTCGTCGATGAAGACGAAGTCCCGCACGATCTGACCGTCCTCGTAAACCGGAATGGACTGTCCCTGCTTGGACAGGCGGGCGAAGAGGGAGACGATGCCGGTGTAAGGGTTGATGAGGGACTGGCCGGGGCCGTAGACGTTCTGAAGCCGGTAGAGCACCGGGGTGACACCAAAGGAGCCGCACCAGGAGGTCACGAGGTTCTCCTGGCAAAACTTGGTCGCAGCGTAGACGTTGGCCGGGGAGGCCTTGACCTCGGTGGAGGACTGGACCGAGGGGGTCAGGCCGGTGAAGTCCCACTGCCCTGCCTCAAGCATTGCGTGGGTGCGCTGCCCGGGGTAGGAGTAGTGCCCTTCCGCATCCACCCACTTCCCTTCTCCGTAGACGGCCCGGGAGGAGGCCAGGACGATCTTGTCCGGACGGATCTCGTGGCGCACGAGGGCGTCCAGCATCTGCGTAGTGCCGACGACGTTGACATTCGCGTGTCGGGAGGCTTCGGTGAGCGACTGACCGGTGCCGGTCTCCGCGGCCAGGTGGACGATGACATCCGGTGCGACCTCAGCCAGGACCGAGTCCCAGTCCTCACCGACGGACACGTCCAGGCGGCGCAGCTCCACGCGCTCGTCGAGCTCGGCAGGCCGAGCCTGGGAGGGGTGGATCTGCGGGTGCATGTTGTCCAGGGCCACGACGCGGTCGAAGGCGTCCGCCAGATCACGCGAGATCGCGCAGCCGATGAATCCGGCGCCACCAGTCACGAGGCAGGTACGGGTCACGAGAGTCTCCCTTGGGTGTTGTCGAGTCGGGGCCGGAGTAACGAGCTCTCACGCGTCGCACAACGACCTCGTCACTATTCTCAGCGATGCCGGAGCCTTAAGGGCCCGCAACCGCCGTTGCCTTCGACACGCCTCAGGGGCGCGGGCCACGAGCTCGCCCCTGCCCGGAGCCACACGCTGACACGTTAACGTTCGGCCTCGGAGACCTCGGGACGCCAGCTCATGCCTTTGAAGGCCTTGGTGACGAAAGCAACGACGTGGTCAGTGATCCTCACCAGCGCCACCGATAGGCCGAAGACAATGACGCAGGTCGCGGCCAGCATCGTGTAGCGCTGAACCGGCACGAAGCCCGCCACGTTGATCTTCTCGTAGAGGACCATGATGACGACGTGGTGGACCAGGAAGATCGGGTAGGAGTACTTAGCGATGAGATCAACGAGCACACGTACCGGCTGGATCGCCACATAGCGACCGACGACCACGAGGATGAGGAAAGCCGAGATACCGACGAGTGTGGTGGCCACGTCCTCGGGAATCTCCTCTGGGAGCATTGCCGAGACGGCCAGGACCGCTACTGCCGGAATAACGGTGGCCCAGTGAACGCGGCGGCCGTAGAGGACGAAGTAGCTGCCGAAGGCCAGCTCGGGGAGCCTGGTCGTGAGGATCATCGCCGAGGGGTAGCCCGCGAAGTAGCGCTGCATAACGATCACAGTGGCGGCGTAAGCCGCCAGGATGGCAACGCCCGTGACGATCGGATAGCGGTCGATGGCCCACAGCAGCAGCGGGAAGACGAGGTAGTACAGGAGGATGAAACCGAGGAACCACTCACCCAGGAGGTAGGCGGTGCGCACGTGGAAGTTGGCGACTAGACCGTCCACGCCGAGGACCGTGAAGATGAGAGAACGCGTCGGAGCACTGTTGGGCGGTCGCCCCCCAGTCACAACGAAGAAGTAGAGCGTCGCCAAAATCCAAGCAGTCCAGAACATCGGGTAGATGTTGAGGAAGCGCTTCCAGTAGAACCGTTTGAGGTTGATGGGTCGCCGGTAGGTGAGCGTCAGGGCAGCCCCAGAGATGATGAGGAACAGGGAGACACCGAGCCCACCCACATAGATGCCGAAGGGGAAGTTGGTCAGAACGTAGCCGCCATCAGCCAGGTAGGGGTTGTTGAAGTGGGTGAGGACGATGAGAAGCGCAGCCAGGGCTCGGACCAGATCGAGGTAGAAGATCCTGGTTCGTTTTCTGGCGACCGGCTTCGCACCCGCCGCCCCCACCGACGCGCCCGTTTCGGTCACTTGCCGATCCCCCTGACTCGGCGGTACGCGCCCTTGAGGGGCGATCGCACCGCGGTCGGGATCCAGCGGCTGACCTGATCCTTGACCTGCTGACGAGTGCTGCGAGCACAACGGATCCGTTGGACCATTCGCTGCTCGACATCAACCCCCCAGTGCTGCGACACCGCGGTGGTGAGCTCCCTGGTGTAGTACGACAGATTCGTCAGCTCGATCCGCGCGAAGGAGTCCGAGAAGAGCCAGCCGCAGAAGTAGCCCGAGGCCTGAGCGACATAGCCGTAGGCGCGCTCGATGGCGTGGAGGATAGTTCCGTCAATATTGTTCGGCTCAGGCGGGAATTCCTCCCATGTCCAGTCGTGGTCGAACAACGGTTTGAGGGCTGCGGGACGGAACCAGAACATGGTGCCCAGTGGGGCAATGACCTCTTTGTGAGCATCGAGCGGGACGCTCAGGTTCAGCTCTTTCTCCAGGAGCATTCTCGTGCGATCGAAGTTCGGCCCCCAGCTATAGGAGTAAATGGGGAAGTAGTCGGCATGGTTGGGAGGAGTCGGCGACAGCAGGCCGAGTCGGGGCTCCGAGTCGAAGGTGGCGATGACATTCTCGACGAACTCTCGAGTCGGGAGGAGGTTGTCGAAGCACTTGCGGGCGAAGCCCTCACCCACGGTGTACGGGCTCAGCTGGGTGACCTTCTTGTCGTGCATGAAGCAGACCAGGTCGTAGTCGCTGACGATGTCCTTGCAGCCCACCAGGAGCGCGCTGACGTCTCTGCCCCGGTTCTCAATGAGGCGCACGTCCACGTTGTAGGGCAGGTTCTTGCAGGCCTCCTCCACCAGATCCGCCTTCTCCTGGGATCCGACGGTGAGGATGAGGTCCGTCCCCTCGGGCATGGACGTGATATAGGCCAGCGTGGGCTCCAGGAGGTCCATGTAGTACAGGTGCGCGATGAGGGCGACCTTCTGCGGCTTGGGCTCGCGGGCCACCGCCTGCGTGGGCAGGACGTAGGTGAGCTGGAGATTCTTGACCAGATCCGCCATGTTCATGGAGCGCAGGGCGTTGTCCCAGATGAGGTTCGTGTCGAAGTCGGTGTGGTCGCGCAGGTACTCGTAGAGCTCGACGGTTGCGTTCCCCACGGCCTGGTGAAGCACATCCTCGTAGCTGTGGAAGAAGGAGCGGCGCTTGAAGATGGGGCAGCGCCTCTCTGCGATGAGCTGCTTGGGAGCGAAGAGGATGGGCTGCAGGGTGAAGCCCTCCAGGTCCTCAGTGTTGACATACACGTCGGAGATGAAGCCGTGCCGCTCGAAGCGCTGCGTAAAGGGTGCCTCGTGGAGCCCCACGGATTCCTCGTAGGAGTTGATCTGAGGAAGGTTGTCCCAGTAGTCCTGGAAGGGTTTGGAGGAGACCAGGGAGCGCCGATAGGCGTGGAAGTGGGACTGAAGATGACGGGGCAAGCCCCCCTCCAGGGAATACCCGAAGGGGTCGTCGGAAACCTTGTGGAACCAGGTGATGCCCCAGAAGTCGATGTCCCGACCGGCCATCTCGGTGAACATCTCCTCGAAGGGATACACCGGCCCCATGATGGTGGCGTTGAACAGGACGACCTCGTCGAACTCGGCGAGCCTGTCCCAGCCGTAGCTCTCCAGGGCCGTCTTGTAGGCCCAGGCGTCCAGACCCTTGTTCTCCCTCAGGATGATGTTGTCCGTAAAGGCACTCAGCTTGGCGTAGCTCTTGGCGGTCAGCTCGCCGTTGACGACAATGACCAACTCGGAGAGGTTCTTGACCATGTCGGCGAGGAGGGTCTCCACGTAGGAGTCCACAACCCCTTGAGCATCGAAGAAGAAGAAGATTCCGAGTCGCTTCGGGTCCTCGCCAAGCGTTGCCATGATGTCCCTTCTGGGCAGTGGTTCGGGCCGCTTACCGCGGCAGGAAAAGGGTGGGGATGCGGCTGCTCAGGGTGCCTCAGCTCGCGCTTGAGGCGAGGATACGGCGGATCTTGGTCGGATCGCCCCACACTCCCGGCGAGTCGTAGGGCCGATCCGGGAAGGCCCCGTACTCCAGGGTGATGTCCAGACAGTTGTCGCGGATGTAGGCCTCGACGCGCTCGGCCAGGCTCACGGGCTCGCCGGTGCAGGCATTGATGACGCCGTTGACCTCGGTCTGGTCCACGATCGCTGCGATCTGCCTGGCCAGCTCGTCCACGGAGATGAAGTCGTAGCGGTTCTTACCCGTGGTGAAGGGGAAGGTGGTGCGACCCTCCTCGGCGGCGGCCAGGAGCTTGGAGAAGATCGAGTTGCCGAACTTGTCGTCCCCCACGATGTAGTAGGCGCGGATCCACTGGGCGACGGCGCCGTGCGCCTTGGCCGACAGGAAGGTGGTCTCCCGCAGCGCGTTCTTGGCGATGCCGTACAGCGAGGCGGGGTTGCACGGAGAGCTCTCGTCGATAGCACCCTCCCAGTAGCCGACCTCATGCATCGTCCCCATGACGGCGAGGTGCTTGAGGCCTCCCGCGTAGAGGTTCTCGATGAGGTGGGCGTGCTTGGCCAGGTCATCCATGTGGGCCCAGGAGGCGTGCTTGAAGCCGTCGCGCCAGGCCATGTGCAGGACGACGTCGGGGCGTCCCATCTGATCGTAGATGTCAGCATCCCCGGAGAAGAGGTCCAGGGAGACCTTCTGCGCCCGCTCGTCGACACCGTCGAGTCGCAGGTCGAGGGCCGTGACGTCCAGGCCGCGCTCCAAGAGCGCAGTGACGACGTGGCGACCGATGTAGCCGCCGGCTCCAGTGACGAGAACTGTCTTTGCCATGGTTGTGCATCCTAACAGGTGCGGTTGCGGAGCAATCACTTGGTTCTGCCGGCGATGGTCATGAGGAGGTCACCGTGGACGGTCGTTCCGTTCTCCGTGGTCGGGAACTGGTCCACTGCAGGGTTGATCATGACACGGGCATTGCCGCCCTCGGTCATCTTACTGGTGATCGTCACGGTGTACTTCTCGCCACCGTGCAGGACCAGTCCCTCGGCCGGGAACTCGTGCAGGCCGGCGTGAAGGGAGTTCGCCGGGGCCTCGGTCCTGAAGACCTGGTTGCCGGAGGCGTCCGTGACCTCAACGTTGACCACCGAGGAGTCGAGCCACTGCACCTCTTCGGCCAGGAAGGCGATATTGACGGAGCTGACCTCCACGGTTGACGGCAGGGTGATCGTCTCGGCGACGCTGGCCCCGTCCTGGAGAATATTGACACTCCCCGCCTGAGGGGCGTCAGTGGATGCCGAGTACACCACCGGAATGGCGGGCACGAAGTAGGGAATCATGACAAGCGCGCTGAAGCCCGCCGGCATGAGAAGACGCACCCAGGCCGCCGAGCGCGGGATGCGCTCCCCCTGGCCCAGGTCCTCTACCATCTTCCGACGGGGGAAGTTGATGATGAGGATCGCCAGGGCGCAGGCGATCATGAAGCCGACGATGAAGGAGCCCTGCCGGCTGATTCCCACGGTCTCGAGGAACTGCGCGGGAGTCTCGTACCGGGGCTGCGCCACCGGGGCGATCAGGTGAGGCAGGAGCAGCTGATCGAAGATCGACCGGTTGTACATGGAGTAGCCGTTAAAGGCGTACAGGAGGAACAAGGCGGTTCCCACACCCGTCTCGAGGAGGGTGTTGAGCAGCACATGACGCGAGTTGAGGAAGATGATGAGCACCGCAAAGGGCGAGACCATGACGGCCCAGTAGGGGTTGAGCGGGACCACCGTGGCGAAGACGAGGTAGATGGCCATGCAGACGTAGACCGCGTCGGCCGCCAGAGCCTTCGTCCCCTGAGGGCGGCGCAGGTAGGCGAAGACAACGATCCCGACCATGAACACCACGAAGACCGGGATCGTACTGCCCATCCACGGTATCCCGACGGCGGTGAGCCTTTGGAGCATGCTGCTCATGAATCCACCGGTGGACGCCTTGTAGGCCACGTTGCCGTGGTAGATGGCCCGGCAGGCCACCAGGCCGATGAGTCCGACTCCGAGCTGAAGGGTCACCACGCGCAGCCGCTTCTCCCGCAGCAGCAGAAGCGGCACGAAGATGAAGATGGCGAAGAGCTTGAAAGTATTGGCGATCGCGAACCACAGCAAGAACCTGCCCAGCCGGCCGCGCAGATAGGCGCGCAGCCCCAGCAGGATGAAGACGATCATGATGATGTCGTACTGGACGATGACGAAGACCGGGACGAACAGCGTCATCGAGGACAGGAAGAAGAAGGCGACCCACTTGCTGCGCTGCCGGCTGACTCCCAGGTCCCGCGCAATATCCACCAGCACCTTGGCGGCGATGAGCGCGGCCAGCACCATCAGGGTCTTGAGCCACAGCTGCGCCGGCGTCGACAGCAGGTAGTGGAAGCCGGTGATCCGGTAGATGATGTAGGTCGGCAGGTTCCATAGCCCGAAGAGCAGGTAGAGCGGAATGTCGTAGACCGCGGGGTGACCGGTCGAGGTGTGCTCGATCGCGATCTGGTAAAAGTCTCCCACCCGCCCTTGGAGCACCGAGTCCAGGAAGTTGAAGGAGTGCTCGAAGGTGGCTCGCACGTCCCCGTAGAGGAAGAAGGCGTAGGCGCCGAGCAGGATGACGCCCAGCAGTGCCCAGTCCACGAGGCCGGGCCCCTCGGTACTGCTCCACCAGGAGCCGAGGCGGCTGTCCACCACGCGCTCGACCGCCCGGCGTCCTTGATCGCTCCTGGCATCGATGAACGTGCGAATCCGTGAGGCCACGCCTGCGGCCGAGACTGCCTCCGGCTCCTCTGACGCGCCTGTCGGCTGCCCGTCCTCGTCCTGGGCGCGGATCTCTTGCGCGAGGTCCTGATCGACTGTCTCAGCGGTGCTGTTCTTGACCTGATCCGTACTGTTCTTCGCGGACTTACCGGACACGAGAGCCTGCCTGTTCATCGGAGTGGTGGACAGCCGCCCCGCCGGAGGTGCCAAGACGCTCCAGGAGGGCTTTGCGGGAGATGAAGTTGTAGATGAGCACGATTGCCGTGGCGAGGATCTTCCCCAGGAAGGGGCTCATGCCAGCAAGGTCAGCGCATACATAGAGAATGAGTGTGTTCAGGCCCAGTGCGACGACGTTGAGCAGAACGTACAGCGTGAACTCCTTGAGAACACTGACATTCTCCTGGGCCTCGAAGACGTAGCGCCTGGAGAGGACGTAGTTGAGCACCACCGAGATGGAGAAGGACGTCGCACTGGCGATGAGGTGGGGCACGCCCAGTCCGTACAGCACGGTGAACAGGCCAAAGTCAGCACTGAAGGAGAGACCGCCGACGACGAGGAAGCGCCCGAACTGCAGGAGGATGGGGCGCAGCTTCTCCTGGAGGGCGTTCAAGAGGCGTTCCCGCCGGGACGTTCCCGCGTGGAGGGATCCACCTGCGACGATGAGCCGCCCCCGAAGCCCGACAGCCCCTCGGAGGGTCCGAAGTTGAGACGCTCACCGATGACCACGCGAGGCTTGCTGACAATGCGCCCGTTGATGCTGAGAATGTACTCGCCCAGGATTCCGATGAAGAACAGCTGAATGGAGCCGAGGAAGAACAGGCCCACCGTGCGGGAGGCCTCACCCACCGGATAGGCGTTCCAGTCAATGAGCTTCTTGACCAGGACGAAGATGGCCAGGCCCAGGCAGATGATGCCGACGAAGGTGGCCACGAAGGTGGCCATGCGCATCAGCAGCTTGGTGGAGCTGGTGATTCCCTGCATGGCGAAGTCGTAGTTGCGCAGGAAGTTGAAGTTCGACTTCCCCCGGGAGGACTGGGCCTGATCGTACTGGACGATCTCGAGCCCGATCCCGTACTCAGCGACCACCGTCTTGAAGTAGGGCTGAATATCGCCTATCTGCCGCAGAACATCGATGAACTCGACGTCATAGAGCCCGTATCCGGTGAAGCGCGCGATCTGAGGCGTGTCGGCGAACCAATCAATGAGCTTGTAGTAGAGGTGACGGCATCCCGTCATGATGAAGCCCTCGTCAGAGGATCGCCTCTGCCCGATGACGACCTTGGCCCCCGCCTCCCAGCGAGCCACGAACTCCGGGAGGTTCTCCGGAGGGTCCTGGAGGTCGCCGAAGAGCATGAAGGTCGCGTCCCCCGAGCCGTAAGTGAGCGCCGAGAAGACATTCCGGTGAAAACCGAAGTTACGGGCATTGAAGACGGCCTTCACCCGCTTGTCCTCAGCCGCCAGAGCACGGATCGCGCCGCGGGTGCCGTCCGTCGAGTAGTCATCGACGAAGATGATCTCGTAGTCGTACTGGGGAAGATGCGTGCGAAATACCGAGTTCAGTCGGTCATACATCAACCTGACGCTTTTTTCCTCATTGTAACTGGGGATGACGACGCTGATCTTCTTCATGGACAGGCCAAAGGTCCTCACGTGACTCATTGATCGAGGCTGGGGCTCCAACAGGGGCATACCCGACCATGCCGGCAGGAGGTGCGGGGAGCACCTCACGGTATGTTAACACCTCGCTCAATCCCCTTTGTCTTCCCCCCGAGGACGGCCGACGTCGCGTAGACGCCTGCCGGCACTCGTCGCAGCGCGCGCCAGATCTGAGGCCCCACCGGTCAGATAGCGGTAGGCGGGTTTGAGAGCACTGCCCATGTCGGGGTGGTGGACGTCGACGTAGGTGCGCACCCGGGCACCGACTCCGGCCCGGGGACCGAACCGGGCCTGGAGGAACCTGACCTGCTCATCGGTGTGGTCCGGAAGGTCGGCGGTAACGGCCCGATGCTTGTAGGCCAGGGCTCCGTAGAGGCGCCCGGCCCAGGCCACGGTGAGTACCTCGCGGGGGTGGAAGCCGCTGGACATGGCCGCGTAAACGGTCAGCAGCTCGAGCACCTCGGCGGCGCGGGCGCCTTTGAGGCGCTCGGCCGACTGCTCGGGTCCGGCGGCGGCCTGCTCGGTGAGCTGCACAAGCTCCTTGGCTCCCTCACTCAGGGTGCGCAGCGCTGCGGGGCGGGCCATGAACATCGCACCGGACGGAGCCACGGGGGCGAGCGGATCAAGCTCCACGGTCAGACCGAGCCGCCGGGACAGCGCCTTGGCGGCACCGGCCAGCCCGTCCCATGTCGGTCCTCCATGGGCCTGCCCGATGTGGCCGGCGGCGGGCACGGCCACGCCGAGGCCGGGGTGCTGCGCGAAGAGGTCGATGAGCCCGGCCGTGTACCCCGGCGAGTCCAGCAGGCAGTCGAGCGCCTGTCGGTGGGCGACGTCGTCGGCCCTCGTCTTGGGGCCGGGCGCGGGCTCCACGGTGATCCGCAGGACAAGGACGTCACCGTCGCCACCGTCATCACCACCCTCGTCGCCACCGGCGCCCCGGCCGGGATCCCAGAGGTCGTCGCACTGGGTGAGGAAGGCGATCGTGCCCCGCGGGTCGAGGTCGCGTACCACGCGCAAAGACACGTCCCCTTCCCCGTGCGCCGAGTCCTCCTCTGTGTCCTCCTGTGTGGGACGGCGGCCGGTGACCCGCTCCAGGTCGGCGGCATCCAGCGGTTCGGGCGAGGTGACCACGACCCGCCAGTGCGCCGGCAGGCTCTCTAGGCGCCGGGCAAGCCCGTCGGCCTCGGCGCGCTCCACCGCCTCCCTCCCGGCTGGTATGTGGACGACGACGCAGCCCGAGGACCGCTGCGCAGGCGAGCTCGTCTGCGCACCGGCTCCCACGGCCCCGGGGACGCACCCGGTCACGACCTCGGTGAGGCCGGCGTTGACGATGAGGTCGCGGGCGGTCGCGGTGTGGACGACGTCGGACAGGATGAGGTCCTCGCTGTAGCCAGTCTCGACGGCGGCCTCCAGCAGCTCCCCGCCGACGACGGCCTGGCGGTCCTGGTGGAGCGGGTCGTGGAAGAGGGCGCGGCGCTTGAGCAGGGGGCAGCCGTCGGCCAGCAGCGCCGGGGCCTCCTCGATGGCCGGGTTGGTCGAGCGGTAGCGGTCCACGGGGAAGACGACCTGCCAGGTGTGGCCGAGCTCGGCGAAGTGGCCGGTGAAGCGCGACTCGTGCCACTGGATGGAGTCGCGGTAGGAGGAGACCTGTGGCATCTGCTCCCAGTACTCACGGAAGGCCGGGGCTGTCAGGAGTCCGCGGCGCACGGCGATCCAGTGGGACTGGATGTGGCGGGGCAGCTCACGCCTGGCCAGGAAGGGGTGGGGACGCATGGCGGCGTGCTCGGTCATGCCCCAGAAGGAGATGTCCTCCCAGCCAGCGGCGCGGGTGAGGGCCTCCTCCCAGGGGTGCAGCGGCGCGTAGTAGGTGTGGTTGGTCAGGATGAGCTCGTCGAAGTCGGCGAGCCGCTCCCAGCCCAGGTGCTCCAGGCCGGCCCGGTAGGCGCCGACGTCGAGCCCTTCATTGGGGCGCTGGAGGATCTCATCGCAGCAGGTCTCCAGTCGGGCGCAATCGGCGTCGCCGATGGGTGAGTTGGAGACCAGCAGGATGTGGTCGGCGTGGGGCCGCAGGGAGCTGAGCGCGGCCAGGACGTAGTCGCGGACCTGATGATGAGGATCGAAGTGGAAGTAGACGAGTCCTCGGTTCATGTGGAGGTCCTTCCCGGCAGGTGGTCGATGAAGGCAGCTGGTAAGGAAGCGGCGAGGCAGCCAGTGTCTCATGAGCTGTCTCATGCACTCCTGGCCGCCTCGCCGCTCTCCCGGTGCGGGATGTCAGCGGATGGTCACTTTACCGTTGGACGCCACGGAGATGCTGCCTCTCTCGAAGGTCTGGGTCATGGTGCCGTCGGCCTGGCGGACTGCGCGCCCGGTGGGTAGCCCCGGCCAGGAGCGTTCCCAGCCGACGGCCGCCCAGGCGCTGAGGATCGAGCCGTGGATGAAGCTGACCCGGCCCCCGGGGCGCCAGTAGGCGATGCCGCCTTCGAAGATCTGGTGGCGGCTGCCGCCGACTCCCACCACACCACCGCTGCGCGGGTAGCCCATGGACCCGGTCTGATAGTCGTAGGCGCCCCAGGCGCTGAGCACCGGCTCGCCCACGAACTGCGCACCGGTCGCCGGGCTCCAGTAGCCCACCCCGCGCTCGAAGCGCTGGAAGACCCCACCCTTGGTGGAGGCCTGGACACCGGAGGTGGCCGGTCCGATCCAGCCGTTGGCGCCCAGGGCGCTGCGCAGGGCAGCGGCTCCCGGATGGTCCTGGGCCACGGTCGACGGCGCACTGCTGCTTCCCCCCTGCGGGGTGGAGCCCTGGGCCTTCGCGATGGCGCGGATAGTGCCGAGCTTGGAGTAGCCGACGTTGCCGGGACAGGTGGTGTAGCCGACGTCCCGGTGCCCGAGGATGCGGGGCATGGAGATGGTGGAGCCGGCCTGGTAGCGCTCAGTGGTCCACACGTGCAGGCCGGCCCAGCCGGTGACATCCGAGATGCCGGCGCGCTTGAGGAACCATCCGGCCATCTTGCCCACAGAGCTCAGCTGGGCGTCCGAGGGGGACACCGTGCTGTAGTCCCCCATCATGGAGATGCCCATGGTGCCGGTGTTGACGCCTCGGGCGTGCGCCCCGATGCTCATCGTGCCGGCCGGTGCCGCCACGGAGCCGGAGCGTCCCTCGAAGACAGTGCCGAACTTGTCGACGAGGAAGTTGTAGCCGATGTCGCCCCAGTCCAGGGTGACCGCGTGGTAGTAGTAGATGCCCCGCACGATGGAGGCGGACTGGCCTGCGGAGTAGCTGTTGGTGCCTGCGGTGTGGTGGACGACGACGTGGCCGGCTCTCGCGTACTCGGGATCCCAGCTCATGTAGGAGGCGTTGGCTCCCCACTCGGCTCGGGTGGTCACCGCGACCGGCAGGCCGTTGGCGGTTGTGGCAGCAGGTGCGACGGCGGGCGCAGCGACTGATACAGCAGCTGGCACGACAGCCGGCTGGGTGCCCCACGCCGGGCTCGCGGATGGCGCCGTGGCCGCCGGCTCCACCTGAGCGCCCTGGGGCTGGGAGGCGGCGGTTTCCTCAATGACGGGGGTCGGTGCGGCCTCGGTGGTCTTGAGGTCATCGGCATCGAGGACCTCCTCGCCCTGCGGGCGGGAGGGAACCAGGGCCAGCTTGAGCCCGGAGGGAAGTGAGCTACCGACGACGGAGGCCTGGATCGCATCGGCCCCGCCGGTGACGAACTCCCCCGTTGCGGAGGTGGTGCGGTCGTCGCGGCCGGCGTCGGCCGCCTCATTGAGGTACCAGGGTGACCAGGCCCCATTCTCCCGCACGCGCAGGTAGATGCGCACACCTTCGGGCAGGTCGGCACCGCCGCCCCAGGTGAAGCCGGCGACGAAGAAGCGGTCGACCTCAAGCGGGTCGGTCAGCAGGGTGGCGTCCGCCTGCGGATCCGTGGCCGCCGGCAGGATCGACGGGGCCGGCGCGCCGGCTGCGCCCGTCGTCTGAGTGAGGGTGGGCACGGTGGCGGATGCGCCAAGCACCGGCGCCGCACTCACCGAGGCGGCATCGGCGGAGCCGGCCTCCTCCCCCGCCGAGGTCTGGACGTCGTCGAGCCCCGACTGCCCGACTTCGGTGGCCTGCCCGCTAGCGGTGGTCAGGTCGAGGATCTGCACCGGCGCGGGGGCCTCGTCCTGGCCACTGGAGTCGCCGGCGTCCGGCGCGGCACCGGCCGCGGGAACCAGGCTTGACAGGAGCAGTGAGGTCAGGGCGATGAGCCCGGCGGACCGACACACACGTGCGCGGGTGCTGAGCCCACTGGCATGGCCACTGAGGCGATGGCCGCCGCGAGGGGCGATACGGCCAAGAGCGCAAGGGACGTTCATGGGGTTCCTTTGAGGTGATACCGACGGGCGTCCATCAGGCCTCACCATCAGAACCGACGACGCGCTCCCTCGAGAGGCACGAAATCAAATTTCTGAGCAATTTCCAAGAGATTACTGATAGTTTACTGAAAGTTACGGAGGGTGTTCGACGGCGACGGTGGCGTCGGCGCCCAGAATCCCGTCCGCTCCTCATCTTTTCTTGAGGTTCCGCGGTTTTACCGCTTCACGACGCGACTATTGCAATCCGGTCTCACCGACCCGGAGCCCTCAGTCCGGCTGCGCCGGCCCGGCGGCCACACCCCGCAGCTGCCCGTGGGCTCGAGCGAGCTTCTGTGGCATGATGACGTCGGCCATGATGGGCGCTCAGCGCCCCCAGTTCCCACGTATCGGAGCGAGTTCTATGCACGTCCTCATCACCGGAGGCGCCGGCTTCATCGGCGCCAACTTCGTTCACCAGACCCTGGTGCGCCACCCCGACGCCACCGTCACCGTCCTGGACAAGCTCACCTACGCCGGGAACAAAGGATCGCTGGCGGACCTGGGTGACCGTGTCACGCTCGTCGTCGGGGACATCGCCGACGCCGACGTCGTCGACCCGCTCGTGGCCCAGGCCGACGTCGTCGTCCACTTCGCGGCCGAGTCGCACAATGACAACTCGCTGCGCGACCCCTCCCCCTTCATCCAGACCAACCTCGTGGGCACCTTCACCCTCCTGGAGGCGGTGCGCCGCCACAAGGTGCGCTTCCACCACATCTCCACCGACGAGGTCTACGGGGACCTGGAGCTGGACGATCCGGCCAAGTTCGAGCCGACGACGCCCTACAACCCCTCCTCCCCCTACTCCTCGTCCAAGGCCGGCAGCGACCTGCTCGTGCGCGCCTGGGTGCGCTCCTTCGGCGTGGAGGCCACGATCTCCAACTGCTCGAACAACTACGGGCCCTACCAGCACATCGAGAAGTTCATCCCGCGTCAGGTCACCAACCTCATCGACGGCGTGCGCCCCAAGCTCTACGGCGCCGGTGAGAACGTGCGCGACTGGATCCACGTCCTGGACCACAACGACGCCGTGTGGGACATCATCGAGAAGGGCCGCATCGGCGAGACCTACCTCATCGGCGCCAACGGCGAGAAGAACAACAAGGAGGTCGTTGAGCTGATCCTGGAGCTCATGGGCCACGCTCCCGACGACTACGAGCACGTCGCCGACCGCCCCGGCCACGACATGCGCTACGCCATCGACAACTCCAAGCTGGTCGAGGAGCTCGGCTGGGCGCCGAAGTTCACCGACTTCCGCTCCGGCCTGCAGGCCACCATCGACTGGTACCGGGACAACGAGGCCTGGTGGCGCCCGCTCAAGGCCGAGGTCGAGGCGAAGTACGCCGCCCAGGGGCAGTAATGTAATACTGCTCAGTAGCTCGTTCTTGTGTGGGGTCCCCGGGTCACGGGGGCCCCACAGTCGTCTCACCGGCGCCCGTCCAGACACCCGGGCGACTGACGGCTCGCTGCTACGGATGTGAGACAGCTGGATAGGCGAGATAGGCCAGACGAGCGGTGTTGGCCCTCGCACGACGCAGCCCCGACTGAATGACTCCGAGCATCATCCACAAGAAGCCCATGGTCACCAGGCCGATGCTCAGGAAGAGGGTGGGGAAGCGCGGGACGTTTCCGAACTCCAGGAAGTGCCACACGATCGGGATCCCCAGAACGACGGCGACCACCCAGGTGAGGAAGCCGAGCGTGCCGTAGAAGAGGACCGGGCGCTCGTCGCGCACGAGCCTGGCGATGAGGGCCAGAATTTTGAAGCCGTCGGAGAAGGTGTTGAGCTTGGACTCCGTACCAGCGGCGCGCTCTTTGAAGCCGACCGGGACCTCGATCTGGGGCACGCGCAGGGTGGCGGCGTGGACCGTCAGCTCGGTCTCGATCTCGAACTCTCGGCTCATAGCGGGGAAGGACTTGACGAACCGGCGGGAGAAGACTCGGTAGCCGGAGAGCATGTCGGTAACGTGGGTGCCGAAGACCCGGGATGTCAGGCGGTTGAAGGCCTTGTTGCCGGCCTCGTGCCCGGGCCGGTAGGAGCTCTTCTCCTGCACGTCACGGCGAACGCCCAGCACATGATCGTAAGGGCCCTTGAGAAGAGTCGCGATCATGGAGGGCAGAGCAGCGGCGTCGTAGGTGTCGTCGCCGTCAATCATGACATAGACGTCGGCCTCGACGTCGGCGAAGGCCCGACGGACCACGTTGCCCTTGCCCTTGCGCTCCTCGCGACGGACGATGGCGCCAGCGGCGGCCGCGACCTCGGCGGTGCGGTCGGTGGAGTGGTTGTCGTAGACGTAGACGCGCATCGCGGGAACGGCCGTCAAAAGGTCGGTGACGACCTTCCCGATCGCACCCTCCTCGTTGTAGCACGGGACGATCGCTGCGATGTCGAGGCTGGAAAGATCCACCTGGTTCCAATCCGGACGGGAGCCGAGCAGGCGCTATTCTAGCGGCACCCGCGCCCAGGCCGGTGATTGTGCTGGTGACGCGGGTGCTCATGCGCTTGTCATGCGTCCCCGGACTGGAGAACAACGCCCGTGCCCCTGCCTCTGCCGACCTGGCTCTCCCCCTCTCGATCCGACCATTGCGAAGGTTCTGTGGACCCGTCTCAGGACCCGGCGGGAGGAAGGACCCATCGTCGACGGGCGGTGGCGTCAGCGCTCTTCGCGATCGCCTTCGCGGCCACGGATGCCACCTCACAGGTGGTGGGTCGGGTCCAGCCGGCAACCAGGACCCTCGCCCAGGGGGCCTTGACTCCAGCGCGACTCCTGGCGGCGCTGGTTCTCAGCAGCGCTGTGTGCTGGAGCTTCCTGACACTGGTCGACCTTGCCGCACGACGTCGGGCTCGCAGGTCCCAGAGCACCGACGAGCGGGCGGGGGACCGGAGGTCGAGCCGTCGTCGTCTGGCGCTGACGGCCTTCCTGGTGCCGCTCGTGTGCTGGACCTTCGTGTACGCGCACCTGTGGCCGATGGCCTCGATGAACGACACGGCCTGGATCCTGCGCAACCCGACCGGTGCCGGGGCACAGCACCCCATCACCTACACCCTGACGATCGGGGGCCTGTTCCGTCTGGGGCGACTGGTCGGAGGTGATCTGGCCGGCGTCGTGCTGCTGTCGGTGGGACAGATGCTGCTGTGGGCCACATGCGTAAGTGCCGTCACGGTCTTTCTGGACCGCAAGGGCACCTCGCGCCGCATGACCGGGCTCTTCATCGCCTACTGCGCGCTCATGCCGCTGGTGGCCGACTACTCCTTCGCCGTGGTCAAGGACGCGGCCTTCTCCCTCTTCGCCACCCTGCTCATCCCGGTGCTGCTGGTGGTGCGTTCCAGTGCCGGGAAGGTGCTGCTGAGCCGACGCGGCACGGTGGTGGTCGTGGCGGTCCTGGTGGGTTTCGCGCTCATACGTAATAATGCCCTGCCGGTGGTTCTGGTGGTCCTCACTCTGGTGATGTGGTGGTCGCGGGCGCACCTGCGCCGGGCGATGGCGGTGAGCGCCGTCGCCCTGGTACTCATTGTCATTCCACCGGCGACGACGGCGCAGGCATCGCACGCCGAGGAGGCGCTGGGGATCCCGCTGCAGATGGTCGGTTACACCCTGGTCCACGACGCCCAGTGCCTGCCGCCAGCCAGCCGACAGGTCTTCGACAACGTCCTGGCCCCCGAGGCCTGGAAACAGGCCTACCGGCCCAACAGCGTCGACCCTGTCAAGGACGACAAGTCCTTCAATACCGCCTACCTCGATGCACATCGCGGCCAGTTCCTGTCCGCCTGGGGGCGGGCACTGGTGGCTTGCCCCAGACCTTTCGTCACCGGATTCCTGGTACAGACCGCCAACCTGTGGCGCTTCGACGCCGATCCGATCCGCACCGACGGGCAGTCCCGCTTCGTGACTGCGGTCTCGAACTACCCGGCCGATCGGGACCGACTGATCCGTGCCTACGCCCGGGTAGGCGTCGTCAACCACTCACTCCTGCCCCGGCTGCTGCGGCCGGTGGGGGACGCCGCCGTGCGGGGCATGGAGGTCACACCGGGCCCGGGAACCTGGATGTGGATGGTGGCTCTGAGCGTGGTGGGGTTCGTCTACGCCGGGCGACGCGAGTGGGTGGCGATCTACACCCCCATGGTCCTGCTGTGGGCGACGCTCATGATCGCGGCACCCACGGTCACGCCCTTCCGCTACATGGAGCCCATCATCATGGTGGTGCCGATCGGGCTCGCCGTCCTGCTGGGCACCGACCGCACTACCTGGGAGCCGGCTCCTCCATCCACGAGGAACAGCCACAAGCAATGATACTATATGTGGTATCATATCAAGATGCCGAGCGTCGTGAAGATCCTCGCGTCAACATCCAGAATGACCACGGGCGGGCAAAGCCGTATCAGGTGAGGCAGGTTCTTGCCGCCATCGAGAAGAAAGGAGAGACGGAGAAATGAGTACAGCCGTCGACACTGCGAAGTACAGCTTCCGCGTGACGTGGTCAGCGGAGGATGAGGAGTTCGTCGCCACCTGCACCGAGTTTCCTTCACTCTCCTGGTTGGCCGGAACCCCTGAGCTGGCGTTGTCTGGTTTACGCAACCTTGTCAGCGAGGTGGTCGCCGACCTCCTTGCGTCGGGGGAAGCGGCGCCAGAGCCTCTATCGACCCGTCACTACTCGGGCAAGTTCCAGCTGCGCCTCGGCGAGGATCTGCACCGACGCCTGGCCATGGAAGCAGCAGAGCAGTCCACCAGTTTGAATCAGTACGTCGTGCGAAAGCTGGCCGAGGCCTCCTGAAGTACCCTCGTGAACCATCCGCTATCACCCCTGTGAGGAGATTCCCGTGATCCGCATCGTCGCCACGTTCCATGTCCGCCCCGACGCCGTTGAGGAGTTCCGCGCACTCGCCGGTGAGCTTGTGGAGGGCTCGCGGGCGGAGGAGGGCAATATTGCCTACGACCTGTGCGTGGCCCGGGACGATGCGGACTCCTTCGTCGTGCTCGAGGTGTGGCGCGACGACGCCGCGATCGAGTCCCACAACGCCTCGGCGCACTTCACGACCCTGGTGCCCCGGATGGTGGGCCTCTCCGCCGAGCCACCGTCAGTGGTCCAGTACATCGAGGCCTGAGTACGGGGTCAGGGGACCGTCAGCCGTATCAGCCGCAGGCCGTGATGCGCCACAGGGAGGTGCTGCCCTCGGAGTCGATGAGCTCGAGCCCCTCGGTGGGGACCTGGGTCAGGCTCGCATCCCACCGCAGGGGGGCGGCGCCAGTGACCGAGCCCGAGGCCGTCGCATCCGAGCTGCTGTAGAAGTAGCGCACGCCCAGCTGGTTGAGGAGTGCGCAGGTCTGGGAGTCCTTCTGCCCCAGGGCGGGCCAGGCCGAGGCGAGGGCGGCCTCCGGGGTGCCCGGTATAGCCGCGGCGCGCGTCGGGTAGACGACGTGCACCCCACCCAGGGACCACAGGTGGGCGGCCCCCCTCGACGGCGCCCCCAGGACGACGGCGTCGTCGGGCAGCCGGCTCCGGGAGCGCTGAATGAGTGTGATGGCGTCCTCGGTGAGCAGGGTCCCGTACTGAATGCGCTGCGGATCGTAGACGGAGGCGACGAGGGCGCGCTCCACGGGGACTCGCGCCGCCACCGGCAGGAGCACGAGCGCGACCATCATGGCGGCCGCCGTCCGCCCCGGCCGTACTCCGCCCAGTCGCGAGGTCGTCCGGCGCAGCACCGCCCACAGTCGTTGCCCGGGCTGCCCGGCACCGCCCTGGGCCACGAGGATCAGAGCGGGCAGGATGGCCAGAGGGAGGATTCGGGCCTTCTGCAGGTACCAGGGTGAGCCGAGCTGCCGACCCACCCACTGCGGTCCCCCTGTCAGAACCAGGAGAGCCAGCGCCAGCAGCCACATGACGAGCCAGGGGCGCTGGTCTCGCCGCGAGCGCACCCACCACGCCGACCCCAGGGTGAGCAGGCCAAACACGACCCCAATGGGCACGGTGGCTCCGGGGACCGACCCATACATCGGGAGGTCGACGAGTGCCTGACCCAGGGTCGCCACGGCGCCGGCCACTCCCCCGGCAGGACGCTCGTAGCCCAGGACGGAGGCCAGGGAACCGCGCATGAGCCAGGCCCCCGTGGCCAGGACCAGCAGGGTCCCGGCCGCCCCTGCCGCCAGGAGGGCTTGGCCGCCCCTCCTGCCGGCACTGCGGCGCCACAAGGAGGCGACGACGTCGGCCAGGAAAGGCAGGGTAAGGATCGCCAGGTTGAACAGACCGGTGCCATGCGCGGCCACCACGCCTCCGGCGACGGCCAGCATGAGAAGGACCCATGTCAGGTGAAGGCGCTTCGATACGGCGCCTTCGCGCAGCTGGTCGTAGAGCACGAGGGCGCCAGGGAGCCCCAGGACGCTCAGGGCGTAGGGCCACACCGCCAGCGAGGTCATGAGCAGCAAGGGAAAACCCACAAGCCCAGCGCTGAGCGCGAGCACTGCGGCGACCGAGCACACTTGTTGCCGCCGGTCGGCACCGTCACCGACCGAGTCGGAGGCGGAGTCGAGGCCGGTGACCCGGGCGAGTAGTCCCAGAAGGCTCAGCGGCCAGATCACGGCAGTCAGAGCCAGGATCCCGGCGGTACTGGCCGGGACCGGGCCGCCCGGCGCCAGCGCCACAGCCCCGTGCCACACGGTGGGGTAGTAGATGGCGCGGCCCGAGTAGAGGGACGACAGTCCCCCCAGCATGGAGGCGTTGCCCCCTTCTCGGATGGCCGCCACCGCGTTGAGGTGGAAGGTCGCGTCAAAGGCCTGCGCGGGGTAGCCGGGGCCCGGCAAACTGGACAGGATCACTCCAGCCGGCACGACGACGGCCACGGTCAGACCACCGGCCAGGATCATCCGCTCGGCCCGGCTCCATGGCATCCTCTGACACTCTGGCCCCGCTGCAGGGCCGGCGACCAGGTGCATGAGAAGGGTGGAGCTGACGCTCAGGGCGACGATGACCGCCCAGCCCCAGGGACGCCACGTCAGCGCCAGGGCACGGGTGAGGATCTCCGCGACCCCGATGAGCGCCGAGCCGATGGCCGGGGCCACCGCCAGGGACGGCAGCGCCCCCAGACGGGCGGCTCGTCCGATGACCCAGCCGGGCACGAGCAGCAGGCCGGCCACGACGAGCGTGGCGGCCGCCAGGCTCCAGCCGGAGTCTGCGTTCAGCCCCGCAGCCATTCCTACTGCTGGTCTCAGAAGGCCCCCGGGGTCACTTGCCTCCGCCGATGGTCAGGCGCGGCACACCGGCCCACTTGGCGGCGTCGGTGACGCGGCGCCCGTCCAGCAGGAGACGCAGCCCGGGCAGGTCGGCGGGAGCAAGCTCGCGGTACTCGGGGTGGTCTGCCTGGACGATGGCGACGTCGACCTGCTCACCCAGGTGGTAGGGGGTCCAGCCGAAGCCGGCCAGCTCCTCGTCGGTGTACATGGGGTCGTGGACAAGGACCTCGGCGCCGGCCTCGCGCAGGGCCTCCACGGTGGGGAAGACTCCGGAGAAGGCGGTCTCCTTGACCTTGCCGCGGTAGGAGGCTCCCAGCACGACGACGCGCAGGCCCTTGAGCGAACCGAGCACCTCGGCGGCCCGGCCCACCACGTAGGCGGGCATGGTGACGTTGAAGGTGCGGGCGGTGCGCACCACGGAGGCGTCGGGGTCGGTGGACAGGTACAGGCGCGGATAGACCGGGATGCAGTGCCCGCCCACCGCGATGCCGGGACGGTGGATGTGGGAGTAGGGCTGGGAGTTGCAGGCCTCGATGACGCGCTCGATGTCGAAGCCGGCCTTGTCCGCGTAGACAGCGAACTGGTTGGCCAGGCCGATGTTGACGTCACGGTAGGTGGTCTCGGCGAGCTTGGCCATCTCGGCGGCCTCGGCGGTGCCCATGTCCCACACGCCGTTGGGGCGGGGCAGGTCGTCGCGCTCGTCGAAGTCGAGGACGGACTCGTAGAAGGCGATGCCGGCCTGGGTGCCGGCCGCATCCAGACCGCCCACAAGCTTGGGGTAGCGGCGCAGGTCAGCGAAGACGCGGCCGGTGAGGACCCGCTCGGGGCTGAAGACGAGGTGGAAGTCGACGCCCTCCTTCAGGCCGCTGATCTCCTCGATCATGGGCTTGAAGCGGCCCCGCAGCGTGCCCACGGGCAGGGTGGTCTCGTAGGAGATGAGGGTGTCGGGGGTCAGGTGGGCGGCCAGGGAGCGGGTGGCGTCGTCCATCCAGGCGAAGTCTGGCTCCCAGGTGGCGTCGTTGACGAACAGCGGTACGACCAGCACGATCGCGTCAGCCTCGGGGATGGCCTCGGCGTAGTCGGTGGTGGCGCGCAGGGCGCCGTTGCCGGTGGCGGGGCTCAGGACGGTGAGCTTCTCGGCCAGGTGGGCCTCGCCGGGGAAGGGCTCGGTCCCGGCGTTGACGGCCTCGACGACGGCGGGGTTGACGTCAACCCCGATGACCTCGTGGCCTTTGTCTGCGTACTGGACGGCCAAGGGCAGTCCGATCTTGCCCAGGGCGACGACGGCGATGCGCATGCAGGTTGGTCCTTCCGTGGCTTCGAGAGTGGCTAGTCAACCATACTCGTTCGTCGTCGTGAGAGATCGCGTCAGTAGGGGCGGTGAGGGGGCGCGGTGCGGTGACCGGGCGTCGCGTCTCACGTGCCTCACGGTCTCTTGTCGGGTGTCCAGCACAGGTCGATCCGGTAGACAGCTGCGGAGCCGCCATGATCGATGAGGGTGAAGCCCTCGGAGAGGTCGACGTCGTAGAAGCCAGGACGCAACCTGGAGTTGGGGACGCCGTTGAACCTGGTGTCCCGGTCAGCGTAGAAGTAGTGGATGCGGTGCTTGCGTACAATGCCGCACACCTTGGGATCGGTACGAATCTCCGAGAAGTGCTGGGCGAGGTACTCGCCGTCGGGGTCGGAGAAGGACCGCCCCATGTAGTAGGAGGTCACCTTGATGTCGGACACCGCGGGCAGGAAGGCCATTCCCGAGGCGGGGTCGCCCGTGACCAGCTGCTCGGGCGGGATCTCCACCCGCAGGCGCGTCATCAACGCCAGCTCGTCGGCATCAAAACTGTAACGCGGCTCCTTGAGCCTGGCCGGCCACACGGCGTCGTGGAGGTCGCTGCGCATGATCGGCCACAGCATCATGGTCGTCAGTGAGACGATCAGGGCGACGACGGTGACGGCGCTCCAGCCCAGGGGGAGTCTCAGATGCGCCGCTGCCCTCTCGACCAGGTGGGACATCGCCAGCGCCAGCAAGGGGGCAGTCGTGAGCGTACAGGTGCCCACGACTCGATAGGAGTTCACGTAGTGAAGGCTGGCCACGTGGGTGAGCACGGGGATGGAGACCAGGCTTCCCAGCAGTACGCCCATGAATGCCAGCCACAGGGCGCATAGCCACCGGGTCCGGAGGCTCTTCCAGGCGACCCCCAGACCGATGGCGGTCAGGACCGCGACCGCCAGGTAGATGACGTTCGAGGAGTGATGGAGGTCGGTGCCCTTGAGGCGCAGAGTCGCCATGACCAGGAGCTTGGGGCCCAGGTTCTCCCAACCGCGCTCGGGGTAGCGGCCGAACTGCGACTGCTGCGGCCCCGGCGAGACGATGAAGGCGATGGTGATCAGGCAGATTGCTGCACTGGCTGCGGCGAGCAGCCAGGTTCTTCTCCGGTCTCCTTGTGCGTGCGCCGAGACTGCCGCCTGCGCGGGCAGCCAGACCGCGAGCGCCGCGACGATCCAGAAGACGACACCGACGGCGGCCGGGTGCGCCATCGCCAGACCAGCCAGAGGAATGGCTCCGGTGGCGACCCGTCCCAGCCACCTCTTCCATGGGACACGCCAGTCGCGGCCCACCTCCAGGAGCCAGGCCAGAAAGCCCGGGACGGTTGCCAATGCCATGACATACGGCCACATGCCGGCCGCCAGCTCAAGCCGCAGGGGGAAGGCCGGTAGCAGGAACGTCGCCGCGATCGCCCAGAGCCAGGAGCGGGGGTTATCGAGGAACAGGCGCTGGCACAGGACCGCGATACCGGCGACCCACACCAGAGGAGCCATGAGAAGCAAGGTGTTGCCGGCTACCAGGGCGTACTGGGAGCGGAAGTCGATCAGCGCGCCCAGCGAGTGCCAGACATTGGGGTAGTAGGAGCGTCCGTTGCTGAGGCCGAGCAGCCCCTGGTTGGCCGACATCGGGTCGGCGTTTCCGGTGCGCGCCATCAACCAGATCTGGTTGTAGTGATAGGGGGCGTCCCCGCCCTGCATGATGAGACGCGGTCCCATAGCGCTGATGATCGGCAGGATCGTCACCAACCACGCCGCCAGCACGCCCAGAAACTTGGGCAGCACCTCCTTGGTCCGCCGCCAGACCCTCTCCATCCCACCAGGACGCGAGCGCCACGTGATCGCCCGGCACAGTGCCGCGACACCCGCCAGGAGCAGGAGCACGGAGGCATAGCTGTACCTGCTCCAGACAACACCGAAATGGTGCATGAGCACGCTGGTGAGCCCCACGAAGGCGAAGGTCCATGCGGGTGCGGCCACGACCCTGACCACGAACGGACCAGCGTTGAAGATCGTCGCCAGGAAGTAGCCGGGTCCGTAGAACAGCGCCACCAGTGATAGCACCAGTGGAAGGAACTGCGCCCATTCAAGAAGTGCGGTCATCGACGGCGAGCCCTACCTTCTGCCACGATCTCGTTGATGATGGCAGCCGCTACCTGTCCCAGGCGGCGGGCGGACACGTGCTCCAGGGCCCAGGCCCGCAGCTGCGCCGAGGACCGGACAGCCGAGGTGACCGGAGCCGAACGGGCCTTGGAGGCTGCAGGGGCTGCGAGAGCACCAGCAGACCTCTCATCCAGGGCGAGGTCGGCCATGGCCCGGGCCACCGCGTCGGCGTCGTAGGGCACTGCGACACCGAGACCCTCCTGGACCACCTGGCGGCCCGCGTCCTCGGCCCCCGCATAGATGACCGGGGTTCCGCAGGCGGCGGAGGCGAATGCCTTGGTCGGAAAGGCGAAGCCGTAGGGCCCCGGCTTGACACTCGCCAAGGTTGCGACCGACGAGCGGATCCACTCCGCGGTCTGGTCCGGTGACATGCGCCCGAGGACCTGGACGGCCCCCTCAGGTAGGGACGCGGCCTGCCTCTTGATCTCGGCGAAGGACTCTCCCTGACCGATGAAGACCAGCCGGGCCGTGGGATCGCGCTGCAGCAGCGCCCTGAAGGCCTCGACGAAGATCTCCGCCCCGTGCACCTCGGAGGCGGTTCCCGCGTACACGAACAGCGGTCCGGTGGTATCGACCCGCCGGCCCTCGGGAGTGAACACGTCGGTGTCGATGCCGAAGCCCAGCCGACGGGTACGGGCCGAGATCCCCCGCCCCGCCAGCCGTTCCTCCATTCCCTCGTGCACGGTCATGAGGGTGGAGGCGCCGTTGAGCACCCAGTTCTCCAAGCGAGTGAGGACGGCGCTCACGACCGGCGGAGCGGTGGTCTCCTTGACCGCGTCCGACCACAGGTCGGCCGCCCGGTAGGCGTAGGGCACTCGACGCAGGGCGCACACGACGCGCACCACAGCACCTGTCGTCGGAGGAGGCTCACAGATCACCACATCCGGCCTGCGTTCCAGGAGCAGTCGGAAGAACAGTGGGACGTCGAAGGACATGTACTGCATGTAGCCGCGGACGTAGCCGGCCTTGTCGCGCAGGACGGGGGCGCGTCGCACAGTCAGTCCTGGATCGTCGCGGACCTCGAACTCCTGGGGGGGCCGGCTGGTGAGCACAGTGACCTCGAAGCCCTCACGCACCAGGCCGTCGGCGATGGCCCCCAGGGCGAGGGAGGCGGCGGCGGGCTCGGGCCTGAACAGCCGACTGACCATCACGGCACGGGGCCTGCGGGCGGACTTCCCGGTGTTGTCAGCCATGGTCGCGCTCCTTCACGGGGTGGTGCCTCGTCGGTTCTCCAGGAGATCCGGCGAGCTCCTCAGCTACCTGGTGGGCCCTGGCCTGCCAGGTCTGACTCGGTACGACCTGGCGCATACGCCGGCGCACCGCCTCGATCTCCTCAGGAGCCTCACGCAGGTGACGCAGCAGTGCGCCGAGGGCTTCGGCGTCGTACTCGAGGACCCACCCGATCCCCATCTCCTGGACGAGACGCCCGGTCTGGGTTCCGCGCACGGCGACGACAGGTAGCTCGTGGGCCAGGTACTCGTAGAGCTTGTAGGGGACGGCAAAGTCCCAGTACGGGTTCGGTTCGGTGAACAGCACCCCGAGGTCGGCGCGCTCGTAGAGCGGAAGGAGCTCACTGCCGGAGCGGTGGACGACGTCGGCCCGCCCGGCAGGCAGGAGCGGGGCGTAGTGCTCGCGGGTCTCCTCCCAGGTCTCCTGGCGCACGCACAGTGTCACGCGCGTTCCAGGGGTCTGGCTCACGGCTTGGAGGCAGGCGTCAAGTCGGTAGTTGTCCTGCAGGACGCCGACGAACAGGAGGTCCAGCTCCGCTCCGTCCCGGGACTCGACGACCGGGCCGCCCGCGCCCCCGGTCTCGACGGCCGGGGCGCCGGGGGGCAGGGCACTCGCCCGTTCCGGAGTGAGGAAGGGAATATGGCGGCCCATGGCCCGGCTGGGCAGGAAGAGGTGGATGCCCAGGCGCCGGTAGGCCAGGAGCTCGCCGCGGTAAGTCGCTTGGAGACCGGCCTCCAGGATCGGGTTGATCCCTTGCCGGAACTGGCGGAAACGCCAGTAGATGTCCCTGTAGAAGATGCCCACCGGCACCCCGGCACGCTGGCAGTCGCGGAAGAACGACAGGTCCAGCAGCGGGTGCGGCGGCAGATGACGGGGCTCGGTCAGGGCGTTGGGGATGGTGGCGTTCTCTCCGTAGACGAAGGCCGGTACGTCACCGGCAGCGATCGCCGCCCGCACCCGGCGCATGGCCTGACGCCGCTCAGCGGCGTATCCGCTGACCTCCATGACCCGGTAGCCGATGTCGGTGAAGGCCTGACGCATCGCAAGGGGCCGCAGGATAGAGGCCGCGAGGCGGCCCGACTGGAGGGGGAAGGGAGTATGGAAGACCATGAGTCTGCCAGCCCCGGCACCGGCCACTGCCCCGTCTCCACCATCCATGCTGCTTGCGCTCACGAGGTCACCTCTTGTCCTGTGCCTTGGCTCCGTAGGCGGACAATCCGCCCCGTGGGATGCTCAGAAAGCATCTCACACCTGACCGAACCGACGAGACACATGTCTGTTGCCAGTCACCACAGCATGTCGCTGGTGCCCGCCGGGCGTCAACCGCGTCACGTGTCATAACTGTGACACACTGGGCGCCGTCAGGCGGGTCGAACGCACCAACCGCCCTTGGTCAGTAGGTTTGAGAAGGCAGGATACGGTGAGCGCTATCGAGGTTGATCTCCGGCTCAGGAGCCCGCACTGGTCCCGGGTGAAGACATCCGCTGACACCGTGATCGACAGCAACGGCCTGTGGGTGCGGGCCGATCACGACTGCTCGGGCCCGACCGACCCCGAGGTCCTCGCCTCCCACCCGGGCCGTCTGGCCGCCATCCGGATCGACGGCGACGAGGTCGTCCTGGCTCAGGACCGTCTACGCTCATGGCCCCTGTTCTGGTCCCTTGAGGACGGGCTGAGCGGCGCACAGCGACTGGTCGTCAGCGACGACGCGACCCTCATGCGTGAGGCCGTATCCGCTCCACGACTTGACGCCCGGGCCCGCCGGGAGTTCCTCGACGCCGGGTTCGTCACCGGCAGCGACACACTGCTGGCCGGCATCCACCAGACCGAGCAGGGCACCGTCGTGCGCATTGACCGCGCTACGGGTCGAGCGCGCACGATCAACCACTCCGTGGCGCGGTTCTGCGAGGAGACGGACACCGTCGTCGACCCCGAGGACTTCTCCGGCCTGCTCTGCGAGGCACTCGACGCCGTCCTCGGACGGGTCCTGGCGGAGATAGACCGGCGCCCGGGCGCCCCCAGGCTCGTCGTTCCGCTGTCGGGCGGGCTGGACTCGCGCCTGCTGGTCGCCTGGCTGACCCTCCACGACGCGCTGGACCGGACAGTGGCCTTCACCTACGGGCGGCCCGGCGCCCGGGAGGTCGAGATCTCACGGAAGGTGGCTCAGGCCGTGGGCCTGGAGTGGCACGCCGTGGACTACGATCCGGCCGCCCTGCGCGAGGCCTGGCAGACCCAGGAGGCCGCCGACTTTCTCAAGGACGGCTACACCCTAGGGGCCCTGCCACACATCCAGGACTGGTGGGCCCTGCGCACCCTCCTGGCACGTGGGACGGTACATCCCGGTGACATCGTGCTGCCGGGGCACACGATCGTGGGCAACATGCACGACGAGCAGATGCTCGATGGGCCCCCCGCCACCCGCAGCCAGGTGGCCAAGGCGATCATCACCCACCACCAGGAGCTCCAGGGCGAGCAGAACAAGGCCTGGGCAGACCCCTACCGGGCAGGAAAGGTCAAACACTTCCTGGCGCTGCGGCCGTTCACCGGCAGCCCCCGCGACGTGCAGAGCATCCTGGAGTCCTACAACGTCCGCGAGCGACAGACCAAGTACATCAACAACTCGGTACGCGCCTACGAGCACCTGGGCCTGGAGTGGGCCCTGCCCATGCTGGACGTGGAGTTCTGGAACACCTGGCACCGCGGCGCCGTCGAGCTGACAGCCACACGCGACTTCTACGCCGTCTTCATTGGGCGCCTGTGGGCTCAGGCGACCGCCCGGGCATCCGGCCAGGGGCAGACCGCACAGGCCGACCTGGCCTACTTCACCCCGACGAAGGTCAACGAGACGACCCGTTCCCGCCTCAAAGCGGCGCTCTCCCGCCTGCACCTGCTGCACCTGGCCGAACGCACGGCCTCATCGTGGGCCACTCTGCACTCGCCGATGAGCTTCGATGCCTTCATTACCGACGCCTCCCGGCCGGCGGCTGCGGTCCAGCTCATGATGGGGCGCACCCTGCTGGGGTTCTGGGCCCGGGCATTCATCACCGACACCTGGTGCCGCAGGTGCCGTCTGTTCACCGATCTGCCCGTGGTCGACGTCCCGCCGACGGTCGCGGACTCCTCAGGGCAGAAGGCGTAAGGGAGCCGGCGCATGCATGTCACGATTGTCAGCACCTGGTTCCCCACGGAGGTCTCCGCGGGGCTGGGCATCTTCGTTGCCCGGCACGCCGCCTCGATGGCTGCCGCCGGGCACGACATCCGGGTCGTCCACCTCGTTGCCGCTCACGTCGATGACGGCACGAGACGTACCCGCATCATGGGCGTGCCGGTCATCCGGCTGCCTATGACGCCCTCGCGCCCTCATGAGGTGCTGGCGGCCAGACGGGCGCTGGGAACGCTGACCGCGGGCAGCGACATCGTCCACACCCACGCCATCTCCACACTCATGCCCTACGCTCTGAGCCGGCCGCGCGAGCCGTGGCTCCACACCGAGCACTGGTCGGGACTGGCCAATGGCGGGGCCGCTCTCGGCACGATCGCGCGTGCAGGAGCCCAGGTGGTGCTGCGCCTGGAGCGCAGGCCCGACGTCGTCACCACCGTCTCCGACCAGCTCGCCGCCGACCTGAGGGCCTACCGCCCTCACGGCGAGATCCTGACCGTTCCCAACGAAGTGACTCGCCCCAGTGAGCCGGCCCCACGCCGGGACGTCCGGCTGGGGCGAGACGTTCTACAGATCGTGGGAGTCGGGGGACTGATTGAACGAAAGCGTCCGGACCTGGCGGTCAAAGCGGTCGCGGCACTGGCGGAGCTGGGCGTCCCGGCCCGGCTGACCTGGGTGGGCGACGGCCCGCTGGCCGAGCACTGCACCGCTCTCGCCCAGAGCCTGAACGTCGATCTGGAGCTGACCGGTCAGCTGCCCGACGACCTCGTCGGGGAGGTTCTGTCCGTCAGCGACCTCTTCCTCGTGCCGACGCTGGCAGAGACCTTCTTTCTCGGGGCCGCCGAGGCGCTCGCGGCGGGTCGGCCGGTGGTCACCAGTGACCGCGGCGCGCATACGAGCTTCCTGGACCCCTCCGTCGCCGAGATCGTCAGCCACGATGACCCTCTGACGTGGGCCAGGGCCGTCATCGAGGTCATGCGCCGTTGCGAGGGGCTGACGGCCCAGGACATCCAGAACACGCTGCCACGAGCCTTCTCCCCCGAGGAGGTGGCGGGCGCCTACGGACGCGCCTATGAGGCCACCATCGCCGTGCACTCCGCCCGGCACTGACGGCACTGACCGGCTAACCAACACCGCCCGGCGCTGTTCAGCACCGACACCACCCCCTGAGGACTCAGTTCTCCAGGGCGACCAGCCCGTCAACGAACTCGCGGTACTGGCGCTGGGCGTCCGACATCCTCGCCCAGGTGGCGTGCGCGTCTGCGCTCATGGCGGCGTAGTCGGCATCGCTCAGGTCCATGACCGACTCGATGGCGTCGGCAACCTGCTCGGCCGTGACATCCACCGGGATGAGCCGGCCGTTCTCGCGATCGTGCACGATCTCGCCGGTGCCCCCTGCGGCGGTGGCCACGACCGGCATTCCCGCCGCCTGGGCCTCCATGACGGCCACCGGAACGCCCTCGCCGTCGGAGCAGTTGAGGAAACAGGCAAAGTCGGTCGTGGCATAGAGCTCGCGGACCTCTTGGTTGGTGAGGTGCCCGGTGAAGGTCACCGGGGTCGAGTCGATCTGCTCCTCGGCCCGGGCGCGCATGGCCTCCAGACGGTCGGTGTTGTACTCGCCGATGTGGGTCCAGGAGACTCTCCGGCCGCGTCGTTCCAGCTCGGCGACGGCCTCCACGATGAGGTGGACCCGCTTGTAGGGGGCCATGTGCGAGCAGGAGACCAGATGGAAGGGATCAGTCCTGTGACGTTGGTGGCGGGGAGCGGCCGGGACGCCCAGGCGACGCACCTCGATATTGCGGGCCTCGGGAAAGCGCCGGTGCAGGAAGCCGGCGGCGTAGTGGGAGATCGGGTAGACGCGGTCCACGGCCTGCATGACGAAGCGACGCGAAGGGACATAACCGCGCGGTGCATCGGCCTCATCGACGTCGTAGGCGTGGGCCCGGGAGACGACCTTCACCGGACGTCCCCTCAGCTCGCGACGCCGCAGCATGCCGCCCAGCGCGGCCCCAGTGAAGAACCAGTAGGAGTAGATGGTCAGGTGCCCACCCTGATCCAACCCAAGACTTGGCAGGAGCCGGCGCATCCGGCTATAGGCGCTCAGGGCGATCGCCGCGAAACGCACGTCCATGCCGAAGCGGCCGAAGCTCTTCCACGGCGGCGTCTCGACCATCCGCTCCCGGCCCAGCAGGATCTGCGGGGCGCGCAGGATCGCGTGGAGGCGCCAGTCGGGCAAGCGTGAGGCGGGCAGCAGGGCACAACGGGCGTTGTCAGGCAGCGTGCGGGTCTGACGGGCCCCCTCACTCAGGCGCACCGGGACGATGACGACCTCGTCGTAGGCAGCGCACAGGGTCTCGATCTCCTGCTCGAGGAACTCCTCCCCCACCTCGTAGGGGAAGGCGTCAGTGAGCAGGAGCAGGCTGCGCCGTCCCTGCCTCCCGGACGGGGCGGTGGACGTCCTCGCCTCAGGCATCTGAGACGTCGGCTTCGTGCGAGTCATGTCCGTGTCTCCTTCCGGTCCGGGCGGACCCGTGAACATCGAACTGCTTGGCCGCATAATCGGCCAGCAGCGTGTTGAGCACCAGCAGCCCCGCCATCATGACACCCAGCACGTAGCAGGTGGGCATGACCTCCAGCGGGGACCAGTGCAGCCAGGCAAGGGGCGCAGCGGTGTAGAGCAGGGCGAAG
The DNA here is from genome assembly GCF_031296635.1 of Actinomyces acetigenes. Taxonomy (NCBI): domain Bacteria; kingdom Bacillati; phylum Actinomycetota; class Actinomycetes; order Actinomycetales; family Actinomycetaceae; genus Actinomyces; species Actinomyces acetigenes. The sequence goes on along the minus strand of NZ_JASPFC010000013.1, from coordinate 12,071 downwards.
CCCAGCATCCAGTCCTGGTGCTCGGTGACGATGAACAGGTTGGAGATCGGCGAGGTGATGAGCAGCATGAACAGCCACGGGGTCAGTGCCCTCGCGAAGCTCCCGGAGTCGGCCCACTTGGCTCCGAGAAGCAGCGGGAAGAGCCACGGCGAGAGCACGTAGATGAGTGCGAAGGGAATGATGCCGATCAGGACCGCCCGCTTGATGGTGACCCGCACCAGCGGCCTCATCTGACCGGGCTCGATCGTGGAGAGCTTCTGGAAGAAGACCTTGGCCACCGCGCCGTTGATGAGGATGAGCGGTGCGTCCAGGTAGCGCCAGGCCATCTGGAACTGCCCCAGCGCGGAGGCCGAGTAGCTCGCGATGAGCAGCTGGATGCCGTTGAGGCGCAGGGCGTCCGCCAGAGCGTTGGGGCCATTAAGCAGCGGCATGCGCCGGTAGCGGCGGGCCACCCACCTCAGGGACGGCGCCTCCTTGGGCAGCGGGCGCCACAGCTCCTTGGCCTGACGCCCCAGATTTCCGAAGGCGAAGACCTGGCCGGCGGTGAAGCCCAGCATCAGCCCGGCCATCCCCCCCAATCCCACCAGGCCGAGGCCGAGCTGGCCGACGTTGACGCCGATCTGCTGCTCGGCCTGGTTGATGGCGATGGCGCGGTAGTTGCTGGAGCGGTTGAACCAGAACTTGAACAGTTCCACCCCCGACATGAGGAAGGTGGTCAGGCCCACCAGGGGCATCCACAAGGCCACCTCATGCCCCCACCACCGCGTGACCAGGCCGTGCAGGGGGAAAGCCGCCACCGTCGCCAGCAGCGAGACGACGGCGATGCACACCATTCCCAAGCGGGCCACGCTCAGGGCCTCGGGCTCCTTCCTGGGGAGCATGATCGTCATGTCGTAGCGCAGTGCCGCCACCGCGACGAGGATTCCCGCGACAGAGGTGTAGATCGCCATCAGTCCCATGTCGCGAGGCGTGTAAATGCGCGCCAGCACGATCGACATGCCGAAGCTGACCACCTGGGCCACAGCCGTCCCGGTGATGAGGGTCAGCACGTGTCCCAGCAACGGCGAGGACTCCAGAAGCGCCGATACGCGCTGCCGCACCCGCCCGATCAAGCCGCCTGAGGTGGGCGCCGCAGGATCACCCGCGGAGTCCTTGGCGGAGCCACTCACAAAGTGACCGTCCGGTTCTCGCTCGCCGAGGTCAGCACCGCCTCGACGACGCCGAGCGTGGCCACGCCCTCGGCCATGGTGACGTGGCGCTGAGCCACGCCGCGCACGGCGTCGCGGAAGTTCTCCTGCTCCAGGGCCAGCGGCTCGCGCTTGGGGATCGCGTAGCGGATGACGTCGCCCTCGCTGACCCCCCGGAAGGCGGCGACCTGGTCCCAGGTGGAGGCCACGGTGCCGTTGGCGTGGAAGGTGAGGTCCCCGGTGAGGGTGTCCGCCACGAAGGCGCCCTTCTCCCCGGTGACGATCGTGACGCGCTCCTTGAAGGGCGTGAGCCAGTTGACCTGGTGGCTGACGATGATGCCACCCTCCAGCAGACCGGTGGCCACCATCATGTCCTCGGTCTGGCGGCCGGAGCGGTGCGTGACTTGCGCGGCCACGGAGGTGTAGCGGGCGCCGGCGACCCAGGCGGTCAGGTCGATGTCGTGGGTAGCCAGGTCCTTGACGACCCCGACGTCGCTGATGCGGGCCGGGAAGGGGCCCTGGCGGCGGGTGAGGACCTGGTAGACCGCACCGAGCTCGCCGGCGTCGAGGCGCTCACGCAGGGCCCGCAGGGCGGGGTTGCAGCGCTCGACGTAGCCGACGGCGCCCACCAGGCCCCGCTCGGCGAAGGCGGCGGCCACGCGGCGGCCCGCGGCGGTGTCGTGAGCGATGGGCTTCTCCACCATGGTGTGCACGCCCGCCTCAGCCAGGGCCAGGGCGACGTCCTCGTGGTAGACGGTGGGGACGGCCACCATGGCGGCGTCCAGTCCGGCGTCGATGAGGGCGTGAACATCAGGCAGGACCGCCAGCTCGCCGGCCACGCCGAAGCGGTCGCCGCCGGGATCGGCCACGGCCACGAGCTCCATACCCTCGGTGGCGCGGATGACCCGGGCGTGGTGGCGCCCCATGGAGCCCAGGCCGATGAGGCCCACGCGCAGTGGGTTGTCCGCCGTGCCCTTGTCGGTCAGGTAGTGGACCTCGGGCAGCCCGGTGGTGGCCTGACCGTCGAAGGCGACGTTCTCGCTCATCTCAGGCACCTGCCTTGGCGGTGGCGGCCACGGCCTGGCCGATGCGCTCCAGGTCCGCCTCGCTCAGGGAGGGGTGGACCGGCAGGGAGAGGCACTCGTGGGCGGCCTTCTCGGTGCCGGGCAGCTCAAGGCCCTCGGCGTAGTGGGCCAGGGAGGCCAGGCGGTGGTTGGGGATCGGGTAGTAGACACCGCTGCCGACCTGCCACTCCTCGCGCAGGGCAGCCTGGACGGCGTCGCGCTCGGTGCCTGTGGCCCCCTCGAGGCGGATCGTGTACTGGTGGTAGACGTGCGTGTAGCCCTCGGGGACGAAGGGGGTGACGACGCCGTCGACGCCCGCCAGCAGCTCGTTGAGGCGCGCAGCGTTGGCCTGGCGGGTAGCGGTCCAGCCGGCCAGCTTGGTCAGCTGGACGCGGCCGACGGCGGCGGCCACGTCCGTCATGCGGTTGTTGAGACCCACCAGCTCGTTGGCGTACTGCTGCTCCATGCCCTGGTTGCGGATGAGGCGGCAGCGACGGGCCAGCTCGGCGTCGGCCGTGGTGATCATGCCGCCCTCGAGGCTGGTCATGTTCTTGGTGGGGTAGAAAGAGAAGGAGCCCCAGGCCCCGAAGGTGCCCACGGGCTTGCCGTCGATGGCGGCGCCGTGTGCCTGGGCGCAGTCCTCGAAGACGGCCAGGCCGTGGCGCTCGGCGATGGCGAGGATCTCGGGCATGTTGGCGGGCAGACCGTAGAGGTGGACCACCTCGATGGCTGCCGTGCGCTCAGTGATGGAGGCCTCGACGCTGGCGGGGTCGAGGGTGAAGGTCACCGGGTCGATGTCGGCGAAGACCGGCACGGCGCCGCTGATGGCCACCGAGTTTCCGGTGGCGGCGAAGGTGAAGGAGGGGACGATGACCTCCGGGGCCCCTCCGGCACGCTCCTGGAGCTCAGTGGCCAGGGTGGCCACGTGCTGAGCCGAGGTGCCGGAGTTGACGGCCACGCAGTGGAAGCCGTTGACGACCTGGGCGGAGAACTCCTCCTCGAAGGCCTTGACCTGGGGCCCCTGGACGACCATGCCCGAGGCGAGGACGGCGTCGACGGCGTCGCGCTCCTCCTGCCCGATGATCGGCTTGGCTGCTGGGATGAACTCGCGTGACATCAGTGGGTGACCTCTCGGATGGTGGTGGATTCGGAGCTGGACTGCGCACCGGACCCGGCAGCGGACTCGGCGTCGAACTGCTCGTACAGGGTCCCGGTGACGGGGCAGCGCCAGCGTGGGGCGCCGGCGGGGCCGGGGTCGGCCGGGGTGAGGGGCTCGCCGGCGCGCCCGACCCAGCCGATGCGGCGGGCGGGGACCCCGGCGACCAGGGCGTGGGCGGGGACGTCCTTGGTGACCACGGCGCCGGCGGCCACCGTGGCCCAGGCCCCGATACGCACCGGAGCGACGCACACGGCGCGAGCGCCGATCGATGCGCCCTCCTCGATGGTGACTCCCACGGGCTCCCAGTCGGCGGCGGACTTGAGCGAGCCGTCGGGGTTGACGGCCCGAGGGAAGTGGTCGTTGGTCAGCGTGACCGCCGGGCCGATGAAGACCCCGTCGGCCAGGTGGGCCGGCTCGTAGACGAGGGCGTAGTTCTGCACCTTGCAGCTGTCCCCCATGACGACGCCCTCGCCGATGTAGGCGCCGCGCCCCACGATGCAGTCCCGTCCGAGGACGGCATGCTCACGGACCTGTGCGAGGTGCCAGATGCTGGTGCCCTCTCCGAGCACGGCTTCCTCGGAGACATCGGCGGACGGGGCGATGCGGGTGGCCACGGCGACTCCTGTGCGGGCGGCTCGCACCGCCCTGACAATCGAATGAGTCCGGGCAGCCGAGTGGCTGCCGGAAGCCGTGCCGCTCCGGCCGCCGGAGGCGGCGGCGCTGCACGACCTGCCCCATCCTAGGGGACTGATCCTCATGAGACGACGCCTGGGCACGCCCCGAAGGAGACCTACCCCATCAACGCCGACCGCCCCCGCCTCTCGCAAGAGGACTGGCGCCCCATCTTCGCGTGCAAGAATGCGGTGGTGACTACCTCCACCGCAACGCAGACCGGGGAGCCCGCCCCGGTGCCCCCGGTCACCGACACCTGGCTCGTCATTCCCCTGTACAACGAGGCGACCGTCGTGCGCGAGGTCATCTCCCAGGCTCGCACCATCTTCCCCTACGTCGTTGTCGTCGACGATGGCTCCACGGACACCTCGGCCAGGGAGGCCGCCGCCACGGGGGCCGTCGTCGTGCGCCACCCGATCAACCTCGGCCAGGGAGCAGCGCTGCAGACGGGCTTCTCCTACGTTCTGGAGAAGACGAATGCCGACTACGTCGTCACCTTCGACGCCGACGGCCAGCACTCCCCCGCCGACGCCGCCGCCATGGTCGCCGCGGCGCACGATGAGGATCTCGCGGTCGTCCTGGGCTCACGCTTCCTCGAGGGCCCGTCCCCGGTGGGCTGGCTCAAGCGGCTCGTCCTGCGCACGGCGGCGGCCGTCAGCTCGCATACCTCCGGCATGCGCCTGACCGACACCCACAATGGCCTGCGGGTGATCCGCCGCGACGTCCTGGCGCAGCTCGACCTCAGGCAGAACCGGATGGCGCACGCCAGCGAGATCATTCGCAAGATCGGCGCCACCGGCATGCCCTGGCGCGAGTTCCCGGTGCACATCGTCTACACCGACTACTCCCGCTCCAAGGGTCAGTCCCTGTGGAACTCGGTCAACATCCTGGTCGACCTGCTCTTCTCCTGAGTCCGGCACGGAAGGCACAGCCCATGATTCATCAGTTCGCCGCCCAGGCCACTCCGATCACGAACCACCACCTCTACATCCAGGCCGCCCTGATCCTGGCCGTGATCGCCGTCGGCTGGATGATGCTGCGCACCCCCGGCGGGGCCCGCCACATGGCCGCCCGCAGGCTGGTCACCCTGGCCTTCGTGGCCTTCGCCGTCTTCAACATCACTTTTCCCTGGGTGATGAGCTCGATCGCGCACCGGATGGGAGTCGGGCGAGGCACCGACTTCCTGCTGTACGCCCTGGTCATCGCCTTCCTGGCGCAGATCCTCTCCTCCTTCCGACGCAACAGCGCCAGAGAGCGGCAGATCACTCACCTGGCTCGGCGCATCGCCCTGGACGACGCCCCCGAGCCCCCCGCTGCCGCACGGTTCAGCACTGAGGCTGACGACTGAGGACTGACCCCAAGGCACCCGGAGTGCTCTGGGCTTTCCCCCTCAGGGCCGGGAGGCGCGGACCTCGAGCTCCTCACGCAGGCGCAGTCCGCCGGTCAGCAGCCAGCGCACCGGCGCCTGCCACGGGGCATCGTAGACACCGCTGAGGTAGTGCCGGGCGGAGGCGTGGTGCGCCCGGATCATCTTCTCGGGGCGGGCCTTCCAGCTGGCCCCCTGCTCGTGGACGACGACGGAGCCCGGCACTTGCACGTTGAGCCAGCCGGCCCGCCCGACCCGCTCCCCTAAGTCCACGTCCTCGAAGAACATGAAGTAGTCGTCGTCGAAGCCCTCCAGGCGCCTCCAGGCGGCGGCGGGCAGCAGCAGGCAAGCCCCGGAGAGCCATCCCACCGTTCGGGTCCCGCCAGAGGCCCCCGGTCCGGCGGTGTGATAGGCGGCCGAGAAGGGGTTGGCCGGCCAGATCCTGCCCAGGACGGCGTGCCCGGCGCCCTTGAGCAGGGAGGGCAGGGCACGCCCGGAGGGGTAGACGGTGCCGTCGGGGTTGAGCAGGAGGGGCCCCAGGCAGCCGGCCGCCGGATTGGCCAAGCCCGCGTCGATGAGGACGTCCAGGCTCCCCGGTCTCCAGACGAGATCGGGATTGGCCACCACGATCCAGTCCTCCTCCAGATCCGCGGCCGCGAGGTTGGCACCTGCCCCGTAGCCGAGGTTGGTGCCGTCCCCGACGACGCGCGCCCCGTGGCGCTCAGCGGCGGCAGTGACGACGTCGTGCTCGGTGCCGTTGTCGGCGATGACGACGACGAGTCTGCGCGCCGTCGCTGTGGCCAAGGAGGTCAGGAAGCGCTCCAGCTCCTCGCCCGGGTTGAAGGCGACCGTCACCACTCGCACGCTCTGCTCGTCGGGAGCGAGGGCCTGAGCCCCCGAGGGCCCCTCTACCTGATTCGAAGCACTGACGGGAGTGGCCGGGGCGCTGGTCGGCGTGGGTTTGGCAACACTGGTCACGAAGAAAGCCTAGCCCCGTTACCCGTGTGAGAGGCTTCACCCCGCGTTGGGTAAATCTCATGTAACAGGTGTTGGGAGGCCCATATGGTTCTCCCCTCTCGTTCCCTATGATCGCTTCCGTGCCTCAGCTCAGTAAGCCGCACGCGCGGCACTCCTCCAAGGAACTCGGACGCCGTCTTGCCCGCCGAGTAGGGCTCAGCCTGCTCGCGGTGACGATCTTCGTCGTCTCCGCCGCAGGCTTCGCGTGGCACAACATCCAGTCGCGGATCGCCTGGTTCAACATCGACAGCCTTCTGACCGAGGAGGACCGGCCCGGCACCAAGCCGCCGGACAGCTACGAGGGTCGTGCCGTCAACCTCCTGATCCTGGGCACCGACTCGCGCGCGGGGACCAACAACGTCGACGGCTCTCAAGGCGACGACGAGGTCTCCGTGGCCCGCTCCGACACGGCGCTGGTCATGCACATCTCGGCCGACCGCAAGCGCGTCGACGCCGTGTCCATCCCCCGCGACACGCTGGTCGACATCCCCGAGTGCACCACCCTCGATGGTGGGAAGACCGAGGCTAGCGAAGACGCACCGTTCAACTCCGCCTTCGCCAACGGGGCCGGCACCAGCAGTGACGACAAGAAGGCCATCGCCTCTGGAGCCGCCTGCACCCTCAAGACCGTGGAGAAGCTGACGCACGTGCGCATCGATGACTTCGTCGTCGTCGACTTCACTGGTCTGTCCAAGGTAGTCGACTCCCTCGGCGGCGTCCACGTGCAGGTCGATGAGGCCATCGACGACTCCGAGTACACCGGTTTCAAGCTCGCTGAGGGCTGCCAGAAGCTGGACGGCGAGAACGCCCTGCAGTACGCCCGTGTCCGGCACGGGGTGAGTGACGGCTCGGATCTCTCCCGCATCACCCGCCAGCAGAACCTCATGAGGGCGATGGCCTCCAAGGCGCTGTCCTCCAGCCTCCTGACGCAGTCCGGTTTCCTGACCAGCACCCTGGAGACTCTCACCACTTCTGAGCGCATCGGTCAGATCGGCAACCTGTCGGGCCTGGCCTACTCCATCCAGGGCGTGGGCATCGACAAGATCAACTTCGTCACCATGCCCAACGAGCCCGCAGCCAACCCGAACCAAGTGGTCCCCTCCGAGGGCGCCAAGAAGGTCTGGAAGGCCCTTGAGGAGGACAAGCCGGTCCCCACCGACACCTCGGCCCCGGCCTCGTCGGACTCGAGCGCCACCGCGGACAACTCCACCTCGGAGAGCACTGACGAGTCCGCCGAGGCCTCCGACCCCTCCCAGGCCACCCCGACGCCGGCGCCGACCACTCAGGCCCCCAATGCGAGTAACCCCCAGCAGCAACCCGCCGCGAAGCCGACCACCCCTGCCTGCCCCGCCTAAGGCAGAATCAGTGGTGTGAATCCGACAGACGACTCACTCCCGCCCTCGATCACCCCCGGCTCCGGCGGAGGCAGGCCTCAACGCAGGCAGCGCCCCATCGATGCTGTCAACCAGCGCAGCCGCGAGCGTGGGGAGGCGTCCGGCGGCGAGGCCGCCGCCCAGCCCACTGACGTTGCCGGCGGCTCTCCGCGCCGCCCGTCATCGCCCGCCGCCCGCCGCCCCCGGCGGCACTCGGTCCTGGGTCGCGACGACAGCGACCAGCCGGCCTCGGCTCAGTCCGACTCCCCGCGTGCGGGCCAGCATCCGCGTCGCTCCTCCGAGCCGTCTAGGCGAGGCAGCCACACCCGGGCAGGGTCGAGTGCAGTCCCCTTGGAGCCGGATGCCGGCGTCGGCAGCGGCGCGTCCGAACCGGAGCGCACTCAGGCGATGCCCGTGCGGCGCGGCACCTACCCCGTGGGTTCCTCGGCCCCGCAGCCCCCACGGGAGCCTGTTGCGGGTGGGCCATCGCTCAGACCCGAGCGGCCGCGGCGGCCAACGCGCTCCCGCCCGAGGTGGCGCCGGATCGCGGGCTGGACGGTCGTCGTCATCGTCGTCGCCCTGGCTCTGATCGCAGCGCGGGTCGCCTGGCTGTGGAACGACGTCTCCTCCCAGCTCCACCGCGTCGATGCCCTGTCCGGGGCGGCGGACACGCCGGGCGAGACCTGGCTCATCGTGGGGTCGGACGCGCGCGGAGGCGCCGTCCAGGACGAGACCGAGGGGGCGCGCGCCGACTCGATCATGCTGCTGCACAAGGCGGAGAACGGGCAGACGAGCCTGACCTCTCTGCCGCGCGACACCTTCGTGGACATTCCCGAGTACGGGGAGAACAAGATCAACGCCGCCTACTCCTTCGGCGGCCCCAAGCTGCTGGTCCAGACCGTGGAAAAGCTCTCCGGACTGAGCGTGGACCACTACGTGGAGGTCGGCATGACCGGGGTGTCCCAGATGGTTGACGCCGTCGGCGGGGTCAACGTCTGCCTGGACTACGACGTCGCCGACGAGGACTCGGGCCTGGTCTGGGACACCTCTCAGGGCACGTGTCAGACGGTGGACGGGACGAAGGCGCTGGCCTACTCCCGGATGCGCAAGTCGGACCCGACCGGTGACGTCGGGCGCGGGCAGCGCCAGCGCGCCATCATCTCCGCGGTGGTCTCCAAGGTGGCCTCGCCGTCCACGGCCTGGTCCTTCTCCCGGCAGGACGCGCTAGTCGACGCTGGCACGAACGCCCTCACGGTGGATCGCAGCGCCGGCACCATGAGCATCGCCCAGATGGTCCTGGCCTTCCGCTCCGCCTCTGACGGTGGCCTGACCGGGGCCCCGCCCATTGAGGACCCCGCCTACTCCCCTGAGGAGGCCGACATCGGCGAAGCGGTGCTACTGCAAGATACGACCGCACCGAGCTTCTTCTCCAAGCTGCGCGACGGGAAGCTGACGGCGAGCGACTTCAACCAGTCCTGACGCGGGGGAACCGCACGACGAGCGGGCCGGCACCTCATGATCGAGGTGCCGGCCCGCCGCCTGCAGGGGTCCATTCCGGTTCTGGGGCCGCTCAGCTGAAGTGGGGCCGGTTGGGGTCGGCCTGCCAGGAGGTGTAGGAGGAGGCGACGATGTCGTCCAGGTCGTGCTCGGCCTTCCATCCCAGGACCTCGCCGATGCGGGTGGCGTTGCCGATGAGCTGGGGCGGGTCGCCGGCGCGACGGGCGAGCTCCTCGGGCTCCAGGTCCAGGCCCGTGGAGGCGATGACCTTGGAGACGACCTCGCGCACCGATGCGCCCTGGCCGGTGCCGACGTTGAAGACGTGCTCGGTCATCTCCTGGCCGCCGGCCAGATAGTCCAGCGCGGCGATGTGGGCGACCGCCAGGTCCTTGACGTGGATGTAGTCGCGCACGCAGGTGCCGTCGGGGGTGGGGTAGTCGGTGCCGAAGATCTTGGGGGTCTCGCCCTTGGCGAGGCGGTCGAGGACCATGGGGATGAGGTTGAGGGTGGCCATGTCCCCCAGGTCGTCCCAGCCGGCACCGGCGACGTTGAAGTAGCGCAGGCCGGCCCAGCGCAGCCCCCAGGCCTTTTCGGCGTCGGCCATCATCCACTCCCCGATGAGCTTGGTCTCGCCGTAGGGGTTGATGGGGTGGCAGTCGATGTCCTCGGGAACGACCTCCACCGGGGGCATGCCGTAGACGGCAGCCGAGGAGGAGAAGATCATCTGCTTGACGCCGGCCGTCTCCATGGCCAGCAGCATGTTGGCCAGGCCGCCGATGTTCTGCTGGTAGTACCAGGCGGGGCGCTCGACGGACTCGCCCACCTGCTTGCGGGCGGCGAAGTGGATGACGGCGGTGACGCCGCGCGAGGTCATGACCTCGGCAAGGGCCTCGGGGGCCTGCCCGCTGGCGACGTCGAGCTCGACGAGGGAGGCTCCCTTGACTCGCTCCGGCGTCCCGTAGGACAGGTCGTCGACGACGACGACCTCCTCCCCGCGTTCGAGGAGAAGTCGGACTACGTGCGCGCCGATGTAGCCGGCGCCTCCAGCAACGAGAATGCTCATGCCCCCAGTCTACCCACGCTCGCTCAGAAACGAACAGAAACGAACGTTGAATCAACGCGTCGTCTCATTGCACCGCGCTGTCTCCTCGCTTCTGAGAGTTTCGGATGTCATGACATCTGAGACACTGGTTGGGAGGCTTGCCAGGGGGACCGTGCGGCATGCACCACGCCTGACCAGTTCAGCCCCGGCCTCCGGGCTCGCCCTTGGGTGAGCGCCTCGCGTTCGTAGGGTAGGTCGCCGGTTCGTACCTTGAACCCCCGAACGCGAGGCATAAGGTACGAACGCGACGGCGGCCTACGCGGCCGACTTCGCCGCCAAGACACCACGGACTCGATCCCGCCCTCCGCCCAGTGTCCACTCCACGAGGGTGAGGCGCCACTGCACGAGCGTCGGGTGTACTCCATGGGGGCCGGGGGCTCGTGCAGTACGCACAACCCCCGGCCAGTAGATCCCCACCCTCGTGCAGCAGACCGCCCCAAGGCGGGACTCAGGCCGAAGCGAGTGCTGCGTCGAGGCCACCGAACGTCTCAGAAGCCATGACACTCACATGTCTCTCAAGTGAGGAGACAGCACACTTCGGGCTCCCGCACGAAGGCCCCACCTACGTGGAGTACGCCCACCCCTCCTCCGGTAGTACCTGAGCGACTGCGACCCACCGGGACAGCCCCCTCACACCTGGTACACCGGTGTACGCTGGCACCACAACACTCCCCAGGCCTCTCGCTCACCAGAGCACGCCCAAATCGGGGGGTTTTACACACCAACACCCTACAATTGGAGGATGAATCCTCCAGGTCAACGTTACGATAAACCAGCGCTCAATGAGAACGAGCTTATTGAGCGCTACCTTGAACGCAGCCTCACCATCACAGACCGGAATCGCGCCGCCAGATACCTCCAACATATCGAGGCTTATTTATGGAGGCTTATTCATGGGGTGTATGTGGCCATGAGTCCGAGGACGGCGGTGTGTTGTGGGGTCTGGGTGTCACGTTTGGCGACTTTTAGGGCGTCCATCGGTTGGCGTGCCCGTGCCTGTGTGGCTCTGACCTGCGTATACGTGGCCAGAGTGTGATGGTCGTCGGCCAGGTATGCGTCTGAAAAGTCGCCAATCGTGACACCGCGCTCGCAGGGCGAGCCTGGTGGTCTACTCTCCGACTGCGTGCACCAGGTGTCGGGCGGGCTGAGTGAGGCTCGGCGGTGTGTTGTGGGGCCTGGGTGTCACGTTTGGCGACTTTTGGGATGTTGATCGGTTGGTGTGCCCGTGCCTGTGCGGCTCTGGCCTGCGTATACGTGGCCGGGTGTGATGGTCGTCGGCCTGGGGTGTGTCTGAAAGTCGCCGTTCGTGACACCGCTCGTGGGGCGGGCCTGGTGGTCTACTCTCCGACTGCGTGCACCAGGTGTCGGGCGGGATGAGTGAGGCTCGGTGGTCGACTGTGGGGTCTGGGTGTCACGTTTGGCGACTTTTAGGCCGTCCATCGGTTGGCGTGCCCGTGCCTGTGCGGCTCTGGCCTGCGTATACGTGGCCGAGTGCGATGGTCGTCGGCCAGGTGTGCGTCTGAAAAGTCGCCGTTCGTGACACCGCGCTCGCAGGGCGAGCTGGTGGTCTACTCTCCGACTGTGTGTGCTGGGGGGGGGTGGGGCCGAGGGCAACCACCTGGGCCCCACCCTGT